>JAXDHC010000298.1:0-5707 GCA_034664705.1 Solirubrobacteraceae bacterium | reverse complement strand
GGCCGGACGCGCGCCGAGTGGGAGGCCTTCGCGGCCGCGTGCGACTGCTGCCTCGAGCCCGTGCTCGACCTCGACGAGGCCCTGCGCTCCGAGCACGTCCGCGCCCGCGAGATGGTCGTCGAGCTCGACCAGCCCGGCGCCGAGCGCCCGGTGCGCCAGCTCGGCGTCCCGGTGAAGCTGTCCCGCACGCCCGGGGATCCCGGCCGCCTCCCGGGGCCAGGCCTCGGCGAGCACACCGAGGAGGTCCTGCGCGGGCTGGGCTACGGCGAGGACGACATCCGCGCGCTGCTGGAGTCCGGCGCGGTGGCGGGGCCGTCGGAGGGCGTGCGCGGGTCGTTCCTGGGCTGATCCGCGCGATCCCACGCGGCGTCGCGGAACAGCCACGCGCCGGCGCGCATCGTGCCGAGCACGGCGAGGCCCGCGTCGAGGACGACGAGGTCGGCGGCCAGCCCCGGCGCGATACGGCCGGCCTCGTCGCCGATGCCGAGCAGCGCCGCCGGGGTGGAGGACGCCATCGCGAGCGCGTCGCCGAGCGGGATGCCGGCGTCGACGCACGTGCGGAGCGCGCCCTCCATCGTCAGCGCGCTGCCGGCGAGCGTGTCCTGGCCGGCGAGCCGCACCTGGCCGTCGCGCAACGTGACCGCCTGGTCGCCGAGGCGGTAGTCGCCGTCGGGCAGGCCGGCCGCCTGCATCGCGTCGGTGACGAGGCTGACGCGGGCGGCGCCCTTGGCGGCGTGGACGATGCGCAGCACGGCGGGGTGGACGTGGACGCCGTCGGCGACGAGCTCGACGGTGACCTGCGCCGAGGCGAGCGCAGCGCCCACCGCGCCCGGCTCGCGGTGGTGCAGCGGCGCCATCGCGTTGAACAGGTGCGTCGCCGAGCGCGCGCCGTGCGCGATCCCCGCGCGCGCCTCGTCGTGCGTGGCCGCCGTGTGGCCGATCGACACCACGATGCCCTGCTCGGCCGCCGCCGCGATCAGCTCGGGCGCGCCGGGCAGCTCGGGGGCGACGACGATCATGCGCACGTGGCCCTCGCCGGCCGCGAGCAGCCGGTCGAGCTCGCCGCGGTCCGGCGCGCGCAGGAAGCGCCGGTCGAGCGCGCCGGGCTTCGCGGGGCTGACGAACGGGCCCTCGAGGTGGCAGCCGGCGACGAGCGCGGCGTCGGGCACCGGGGCGCGCGCGGCGACGCGGACGGCGCGAACGGTCTGGAGGAGGACGTCCTCGGCGCTCGGCACAGTGGTCGCCAGGAGCCGCGTCGTGCCGTGGCGCGCGTGGAAGCGCGCGACCTCGGTGATCGCCGCGGGGTCGGGGCCGACCTGCGCGCCGCCGCCGCCGTGCACGTGCAGGTCGATGAGCCCGGGGGCGAGGCACGCGCCCGTCGGCAGCCGCTGGACCGGCGCGTCGCCGGCAGGCGGCGGGCCGGCCGCGAGCGCGGCGATCCGCCCGTCGCGGACGTGCACCCATCCGGGGGCCAGGCGCTCGGCCGGCGTGAGGATGGCGTCCGCGGCGAGGACGAGCTCGCCCGCGCTCACGAGAGGAGCACCGAGCGCGAGACGTGCGGCGGGTGGTCCGGGTCGCGCCCGCGCGCCCGGGCCGCGGCGGCGGCGAAGCGCTGCACGCGCACGAGCTCGGCCATCGGGTCGCAGGCGGAGCGCTCGACCGCCGCGCCGGTGCGCCGGACGTCGGCCTCGAGGTTGGCGGGGATCGCGCCGATGGCCCACACGAGCGTGCCGGGGCCCGCGGCGCTGATCGGGCCGTGGCGGTACTCGAGCGCCGGATGCGCCTCGCTGGGCAGCGCCGCCGCCTCGCGGACCTTCAGCGCGGCCTCGCGCGCCAGGCCGACGCGCCATCCCGTGCCGAGGAACGCGACCGCGCCGAGGCCCTCGTCGGCGCCCGGCAGGACGGCCTCGAGCGCGCGCTCGCCGTCGGCGGCGACGGGCTCGATGGCGTGGCCGAGGTGCGCGCGCACCAGCGCGAGGGTGGTCGTGGCGAAGGCGGTCTGCATGACGGAGCGCTCGTCGGCGAAGTCCAGCACGATCGCGCGGTCGCAGCGGGCCGCGAGCGGCGTGCCGCCGCTCGCGGTGACGGCGAGCGTGGTGACCGCCCGCGGCAGCGCGTCGACCGCGGCGATCACCTCGGTGGTCGTGCCGGACCGCGACAGCGCGACGACGAGGTCGTAGCGCCGCCCCGCGGGGAACTCGGAGGCGGGGAACGCGTCGGTCTCGCCCAGTCCGGCGGCCTCGCGCAGGGCCGCGATCGACTGGCCGACGAGCAGCAGCGTGCCGCAGCCCACCACCGCGACGCGCGCGCCGCGCGCCGGCAGCACGCGCGACAGGCGCGTGGCGAGCGCGGCCGCCCCGCGCCAGCAGTCCGGCTGGGCGGCGATCTCGTCGGCGAACGGCATGCCGCATCGAGGATCGCGAACGCGGAGCGGGGGCGCAAGCGCGGTCGTCGCGGCGCGGCGCGTGCGGGCGCACCGGAGCGCGGGCCGCGCGGGTATCCTCACCTCGCCAGATTGACCCATCAGTCAATCGCGGAAGGGAGACCGCAATGCGTGCCGCCGCCGTCCAGCTCAACGCGAAGGCCGACAAGGCCGCCAACCTGGAGAAGGCCGACCGCCTCGTCCGGCGCGCCGCGTCCGACGGCGCCGAGCTCGTCGTGCTGCCGGAGAAGTGGACGGCGCTCGGGACGGGTGACGACCTGCGCGCGGCCGCCGAGCCGATCGGCGGCGAGGCGAGCTCCTGGGCGTCCGGCGTGGCGCGTGAGCTCGGCATCGAGCTCGTCGCCGGCTCGATCTCCGAGCGCCTCGAGGGCGAGGAGAAGCTGCGCAACACCTCGCTGCACTACGGGCCCGACGGCGAGCTGAAGGGCGTCTACCGCAAGATCCACATGTTCGACGTCGAGGTCGCGGGCGTCGAGTACCGCGAGTCGGCGTCCGAGGATCCGGGCGAAGAGGCCGTCCTGACGCGCACCGCCGAGGGCGTCGAGGTCGGGCTCACCGTGTGCTACGACCTGCGCTTCCCCGAGCTCTACCGCGTCCTGGCCGTCGAGGGCGCGCGGATCCTCACGGTCCCCGCGGCCTTCACGATCGCCACCACGCGCGACCACTGGGAGCCGCTGCTGCGGGCCCGCGCGATCGAGAACCAGGCGTTCGTGGTGGCCGCCAACCAGATCGGCCGGCATCCGCCCAACCACCGCTCCGGCGGTCGGTCGCTGATCGTCGACCCGTGGGGCGTCGTGCTCGCCGCCGCGCCCGACTCAGAGACGGTCATCACGGCCGACCTCGACCTCGAGGCGCAGGCCGACATCCGCCGGCGGCTGCCGTCGCTGGCCAACCGCCGCCCGAACGCGTACCGCCGCGCCGCTGTGCCGACCGGCGCCTGATGGCGGCGGCGAACCGACCGGGCGGCGCCGCGGACAAGCGCCGGATGATCCTCGACGCCGCCGTCCGGGTCTTCGCCCGCCGCGGCTTCAACGGCTGCCGGGTCTCCGACATCGCCGACGAGGCGGGCGTCGCCTACGGGCTCGTCTACCACTACTTCCGCTCCAAGGACGAGGTGCTCGACACGCTGTTCCTCGAGCGCTGGAACGTCCTGCTCGACGTCATCCGCGAGCTCGACGGCCGCGACATCGCCCCGCGCGACAAGCTCTACGCGATCAGCTCGTTCATCGTGGACTCCTACCGCCACGACCCCGAGCTCATGAAGGTCATCATCGTGGAGGTCACGCGCGCGGCGAACTCGTTCGGGCGCACGCACCTGGACAAGATCCGCGAGGCCTACGACCTGATCGCTGCGATCGTGGAGCGGGCGCAGGACGAGGGCGCGTTCAAGGACGCGGTGACGCCGCGGTTCGCGGCGATGGCGTTCTACGGCGCGATCGAGCAGGTCCTGACGGGCTGGATCTTCGACGAGCGAGCCCCCGGCGAGCAGGAGTACGAGCAGGCCAAGGTGTTCGTCGTCGAGACCATCTGCGGCGGCCTGGATCGCGTTCCGGCCACGGCGTGACGTAGGATCACGCCCGCCATGGACAACGATGTCGTCAAGCGGCTCATGTGGTCGGGACTGCTGGCCGCCCTCGGAGCGATCGCCTCGATCCTCACCACGAAGGCCGCCTCCCTGATCTGGCGCAAGGCGTTCGGGGAGGATCCGCCGGAATGACCGAGGATCCTCACAGCCCGACGACCGCCGCGCCCACGCCGCAGCCCACCCCCACCGTGTCCGCCGGCGGTGCGACGGCCATGCACCCCGCGGGGACGGCGGCGCCCTCGGGCGCCGGCGCCTCGGACGAGCTTCCGTTCGGCATCCCGCCGGACCGGCCGGAGATCCTGGTCGGCGCGGCGTTCGCCGGCGGCCTGCTGGCCGCCATCATCCTCAAGCGTCTCGGGAGCGACTGACCCATGGCGATCAGCACGGACGAGCTGCGCGCGCGCCAGCGCGCCGAGAGCGGCGCCAACGCGAACATCGCGCAGGCGATCCAGGAGGTCTCCGATCGCGCCCAGATCCTCGTGCGCGAGGAGATCGAGCTGGCGAAGGCGGAGGTCACCGAGAAGGTCAGCTCGCTGATCAAGGGCGCCGTCGTCGGCATGGCGGCCGGCGTGTTCGCCGTCTTCGGGCTGCTGTTCCTGCTCCACGGCTTCGCGTGGCTGGCCTACTACGCGATCCCGTTCCCCGACGGCACGTTCTTCTGGGGCTTCTTCATCGTCGCCGCCCTGCTGTTCCTGTTCGGGGGCCTGGCCGGCTTCCTGGCCGCGAAGGCCTTCAAGAAGGGCGCCCCGCCGACGCCCGACATGGCCATCGGCGAGGCCAAGCGCATCAAGGAGACGGTGCGCGCCGAGCACCCGGAGCGGACGATCTGATGCCCCAGCGCACGCCACACGAGATCCGCGCCTCGATCGAGGCCAACCGCGTCGAGCTCGCGCACTCGCTCGAGCGGCTGCGCGGCGAGGTCGCCGAGGTGACCGACTGGCGCAAGCAGATCCTCGAGCACCAGAAGCAGGTGCTGATCGGCGCCGCCGTCGCGGGCTTCGTGCTCGGCGGCGGCATCGCCGGCTTCGTCGGCCTGTTCCGCCGCTGAGGCGCCTGCGGGCGGACGGATCCGCCCGCGCCGGCCGGTCGGCGCGCCGTCGCCTTGCGCGGCCGCGTACGGTCGTCACGTGAGCGGCCGCGATCGATGGGCCTGGGCACGCGACCTTCGCCTCGGCGAGCGCCAGCTCGCCGAGCGCGGCATCCACGAGGGGGAGCGCCTCGGTCGCGACGACCCGCTCTGGCCGGGCCAGCTCGCGACGCTCGCCGCGCTGCTGCTGTTCCTCGCGTTGGCCGCGCAGCTGACGATCGGGCCGCGGTGGCCGGTCCCGGTGGCCGGGACGCTCGCCGTCGCCGCCCTCGTGGTGGCCACCCGAGGCGGGCGCGAGGCCAGGCGCCGGCGGGCGATCGCCATCGGCCTCGTCCTCCTGGCGATGCTCGCCGATCTCGTCGCCCTCGGGCTCCTCACCCACTACCTGCTCGCGGGCGGCCTGGCCCGCGGTTCGGCCCTCATCGACGGTGGCGTGATCATCTGGTGCACGAACCTGCTGCTGTACGCCGTCCTCTACTGGGAGCTGGACCGCGGGGGGCCGGCCCGGCCCGGGCCGCGCCCGGCGCCGGTGGCGCCCGACCTGCTCTTCGCCCAGATGACGGACGACCGCTATGCGGCGCCGGGCTGGAAG
>JAXDHC010000297.1:0-8021 GCA_034664705.1 Solirubrobacteraceae bacterium | reverse complement strand
GCGACCTCGATGCTGTCGACGATCCCGAGCGCCTCCATCCCGAGCAGGGCGGCGCCGAACGCCGTGCCCTCGTGCGACGCCGGAAAGCCCACCGGCATGCCCAGCGCGCCCGCGAGGATGCGCCGCCACAGCGGGCTTCGCGCGAAGCCGCCCGTCGCGCGGATCTCGCGCACCTCGTCGCCGGCCTCGCGCATCGAGGCGAGGACGAGGGCGAGCTGCTGGCAGACGCCCTCGAGCGCGGCGCGGACGAGGTGACCGCGGTGATGGTGGCGGGTCAACCCGATGTACGCGCCGCGCGGCAGCGGGCTCCAGTGCGGCGCGCGCTCGCTGAGCAGGTACGGAAGCATGATGAGCCCCTCGGCGCCGGTGGGGACGCCCTCGGCGAGCGCGAGGAGCTGCTCCTCGGGGTGCTCGCCGAGATCCGGCGCGAGCGCCTCGCCCGCCCACTGGAGGACGACGCCGCCGTTGTTGACGGCGCCGCCGACGATCCAGTGCCCCGGCGTGAGCGCGTAGCAGAACACCCGCCGCCGCGGGTCGGCCACGGGCGCCTCGACCACGAGGCGCAGCGCCCCGCTCGTGCCGATCGAGCACGCCGCGACGCCGGGGCGCACCGCGCCCACGCCGAGGTTGGCCAGCGGCCCGTCGCCCGCGCCGGCCACGACCGGCGTGCCCGGGGCCAGGCCGGTGTGGCGCGCGGCCGCGCCGGCGAGCGCGAGCACCTCGGTCGTCGGCACCAGGGGCGCCAGGCGGGCGGCGTCGATCCCGGCCAGCTCGAGCGCCTCCGGATCCCAGTCGAGGCTCGCGAGGTCGAGCAGGCCGGTGCCCGACGCGAGCGAGTGGTCGACGACGAACGCGCCGGTCAGGCGCTCGAGGACGAGCTCCTTGAGCCCGCCCCAGCGGCGCACCGCGGCGAACGTCTCCGGCTCGCGCTCGCGGAACCAGACGAGCTTCGGCAGGGGAGCCATCGGATGCAGCGGCGTGCCGGTGCGGCCGTGCAGCTCGGGGCGCTCCGTCCGGAGGCGCTCGGCCTGGTCGGCCGCGCGTGTGTCCGCCCACGTGAGGAGTCGCGTGAGCGGCCGGCCCTCGCCGTCGAGGCCGATGAGCGCGTGCATCGCCGTGCTGACGCTCACGCCGGCGACCTCGGCGCCGGCCTCGCGCGCCGCCGCCGTCGCGTCGCGCAGCACGTCGAGCGCCGCGACGAGCACGGCCTCGGGCTCCTGCTCGGCGCACCCGCGGGTCGGCTCGAGCAGCGGGTAGCCGGCCTCCGCGCGACCGAGCGCGCGGCCGTCGGGGTCGTAGGCGACCGCCTTCGCGCTCGTCGTCCCGATGTCCAGGCCGACGAGGGCGCCGGGGCGCTGGCGGGCGCCGGCGGGCACGGTCAGACGACGAGGCTCATCAGCATCACGAACGCCATCCCGACCACGGATATCACGGTTTCCATCACGGACCAGGTCTTGATGGTGTCGATGACCGACATCCCGAAGTACTGGTTGATGAGCCAGAAGCCCGCGTCGTTGACGTGCGAGAAGAACAGCGAGCCGCATCCGATCGCCAGCGCGAGGAGCGGCCGGTCGACCGAGACATGGGCCACGAGCGGGGCCATGATGCCCGCCGCGGTGACGGTCGCGACGGTCGCCGAGCCGGTCGCCAGGCGGATCAGCACGGCGACGAGCCAGGCGAGCACCAGCGGCGACAGACTCGACCCCTGGATCCCCTTGGCGATCGCGTCGCCGATGCCGCTGTCGATGAGGACCTGCTTGAAGCCGCCGCCCGCGCCGATGATCAGCAGGATCGACGCGGCCGGCGCGAGGCTCGCGCCGAGGAAGCCGCTGAGCTCCGTCCGCCCGAACCCGCGCGAGAAGCCGAACGTCCACAGCGCGACGAGCACGCCGATGAGCAGCGCGATGATCGGCTCGCCGACGAAGTCGGCCCAGTCGCGCAGCCTGTCGCCCTCGTCGAGCGTCACGTCGGCGAGCGTGCGCAGCAGCATCAGCGCGACGGGCAGCAGCACCGTGAGCAGGGTCGCGCCGAAGCTCGGCGGGTTCTCGGTGCGCGCCTCGCCGGCCACCTGGTCGCGCAGCGCCTGCGGCGGATCGGCGTGCGCCCAGCGCGTCGCGAGCCGGGCGAACAGCGGGCCGGCGATGATCACGGTCGGCACCGCGACGATGAACCCGTAGAGCATCGTGACGCCGAGGTTCGCGCCCACGGCGTCGATCGCGATCAGCGGGCCGGGGTGGGGCGGGACCAGGCCGTGCAGCACGGACAGCCCGGCGAGCGCGGGGATGCCGACGAGCAGGTACGTGTTCCCGCTGACGGCGGTCCCCTCCCGCTCGACGCGCCGTGCCATGACGAAGATGATCGGGATCAGCAGGACGACGCCGATCTCGAAGAAGAGCGGGATGCCGACGATCATGGCGATCAGCGCCATGGCCCACGGCACGCGGTCGGGGCCGCTGCGCGACAGGACCGTCTCGGCGATCCGCTCCGCGCCGCCGGACTCGGCCAGCAGCTTGCCGAGCATCGTGCCGAGCGCCAGGACGATCCCCACGTTGCCCAGGACGGCGCCGACGCCGGCCTCGAAGGAGTCGATCGTCTTGCCCGGCCCGAGACCGGCGGCGAGCCCCATCCCGAGCGCGCCCATCATGAGCGCCAGGAACGCGTGCAGCTTGAGCTGGGCGACGAGCAGCACGATCGCCGCGATGGCGACGAGCGCGTAGACCACCAGCAGGGTGTCGTGGGAGGTCCACATGACGTCCGGCCAGGCGGCGGTCCCCACCGCGACCGGGGCCCAAACGGGTCCGCGCCTCGGGGCCGTCGGCGCATGGCCCGCAGGGCCGCGGGGTAATCGCCACTCACCCCCCGACGAACGCGCCGTATGCGCCGCATAGCCCCCCTTCTGACGCTCATCACGCTGTGGTGCGTGGCGACGCCGGCGGCCCACGCCTGGACCGAGCCGCCCGCCGACGACGATGTCCGGCTGGCCCTGTTCCTGCCGATCGCCCGCGCCGCCTGGCCCGGCTCTCCGTGCGCGGGCCGCGAGGCCGTGCACATCCAGGCCGACACGCTGCTGCGCGCCGAGGCCCCGCTGGTCACCGGCGACGCGAACTCGATGCTCGACGGCATGGCGGCCCCGGAGACGTGCGAGATCTGGATGGCCGGCGACCTGTCGGCGCTGACGTTCTGCAGCGTCCTCGTGCACGAGTTCGGCCACCTGGCCGGTCGCGAGCACACCGACACCCCCGGCGACGTGATGAACGGCGAGGGCGACGTCGACTGGGAGCCCTGCGAGCGGGCCGTCACGCCGCCGGCGAGCGTGCGGATGATGCAGGAGCTGCGGTCGGTCCTGCCGGCGCCACGGTCCTCCTGGCGCGTCTCGTGCGGCGCCAGGCGCGGCGCCGAGCGCCGCTGCGTCGCCCGCCGCGGGACGCGCGTGCGCCGCTACGTCGTCGCGCAGACGCACGACGCCTTCACTGTGGCCTCCGCGGACTGACTCGAACGCGCGCGCGTCAGGTCGTGCGCCGCTGCACGACCGCGAGCGGGTCGAGCTCCACGGCCGGACCGGCCTCGCCCTTGATCAGCGCCAGCAGCAGGTCGGTCCCGCACGCGCCGCTCTGGCGCAGCGGCTGGCGGACCGTGGTGAGCCCGACGAGCGCCGCGGTCTCGATGTCGTCGAAGCCGATGACCGCCACGTCGCCGGGCACCGTGAGCCCGAGGTCCGCGGCCGCCTGGAGCACGCCGACGGCCTGCGTGTCGGAGGCGGCGAACACGGCGGTCGGCCGATCGTCGCCTGCGAGCAGCCCGGCCGCGAGGGCGCGGGCCTCCTCGCGGCCGTGCCGGCCGAGGCGCTCGAGCGACGGGGCGGGCGGGATCCCGGCGCGCTCCAGCGCCGCGCAGAACCCGCGCCGGCGCTCCTCGCTGGACCTGAAGCCGAAGGCGTTGGCCGGCAGGTCCCCGACGAACCCGATCCGCCGGTGGCCCTTCTCGAGCAGGTGCTCGGCGGCGAGCGCCCCGCCGCCCATGTCGTCGATCACGACCTGCGGCAGCGGCGCGTGGGCGGTGTCGACCATGACGACGGGGAGGTGGTCGCGCCGCAGTGCGGCGGCCTCGTCGTCCATGAGCGGCAGCGAGATGACCAGCAGGCCGTCGACGCGGTCCAGCCGCGCGAAGTCGCGGAAGGCGCCGGCGCGCTGCTCGGGCGTCTCGACGGCGAAGAGCATGAGATCGTAGCCGTGCTCGGCCGCGCGGTCGGCGACGCCGCGGAGGCGCTCCACCACCGACGACGTCGTGAAGAACGGCGCCACCACGCCGATCGCCTGCGAGCGACCGAGCGACAGGCTGCGCGCGGCCGAGCTCGGCCGGTACCCGAGCTCGCCGATCGCCGCGTGCACGCGGTCGCGCACCTGCGGCCGCACGACGGGGATGTCGTTCAGCACGCGGGAAACCGTTGCGACGCTGACGCCGGCGTGACGCGCCACGTCGCGGATCGTGGGCGTGCGGGGACGGCCCCGAACGGGTAATGGGCACACGTGCCCGAGCGTAACGGCACGTTGGCAGGCGCCCTTGACACGTCAGGGGGTAGCTGCGAGGTTCCGTCCGAGTAGCCGGTTCCGTGGTGCACGTTCTGAAACCGGTTACACCCTGGAGATAGGTCCCTGGAGGAGGGGTCGCATGAAAGGTCGCTTTGGTTTCGGCGCGACGCTCGCGCTGACGCTGTGCACGCTGCTGCTCGCGGCGTGCGGAGGTGGAAGTGACAACGGCGGCGGCAGCAGTGGTGGCGGCGGGTCCGCGTCGGGCGGAGGCGGCAACCAGACCGAGGGCGTCAAGGCCATCGATCCGAACTCGATGAACGGCGCCAAGGGCAACGTCACGTACTGCGTCGGCAAGGACACCACCGGCGCGACGCACGCGTGGATCGACGCCTACAACAAGAAGAACACCGGCGTCACGGTGAAGATCCTCGAGTTCCCGGCGTCCGCGGACGCCCAGCGCCAGCAGTTCATCCAGCGCCAGCAGGCGAAGTCGGGTGAGTGCGACCTCTTCTCCTCGGACGTGATCTGGACGGCGGAGTTCGCGTCGCAGAAGTGGCTCTACGACCTGACGCCCTACATGAACAAGCGCAAGAGCGAGTTCATCCAGGCGCCGATCGAGACCGTGACCTTCGAGAACAAGCAGTTCGGCGTCCCCGAGACGACCGACGCCGGCTTCCTGTACTACCGCGACGACAAGATCAAGCAGGTCCCGGCGACCTGGCAGGACGTCTACAAGGAGGCCAAGGCCAACGGCGGCATCGTCTACCAGGGCGCCGCCTACGAGGGCCTCACCTGTGACTTCCTCGAGCTCATGTTCGCGGCCGGGGGACAGGTGCTCAACGACGACGGCAGCAAGTCGGCGATCAACTCGCCACAGTCCGTCAAGGCGCTGCAGCTCATGGTCGACGGCGTGAAGGACGGCACGGCCCCGCGGGCCGTCACCACCTACATGGAGCCCGAGTCGCTCGCCGCGTTCCAGACCGGCAAGTACGCGTTCATGCGCAACTGGCCCTACGCCTACGCGCTGAACCAGAAGGCCGAGAAGGTCAAGGGCAAGTTCGCCGTGGCCCCGCAGCCGGCGTTCGAGGGCGGCGGCAAGGCCGGCATCCTCGGCGGCCACAACTCGGTCATCTCGATCTACTCGAAGAACCCGGGCGCGGCGCTGGCGGTCCTGGACTACAACACCTCGCTCGAGAACAACGTGCGCAACGCGGCGGAGTTCTCGCTCGCGCCGGTGCTCACGGCCGCGTACGACGACGCCAAGGTCAAGAAGGCGCTCCCGTTCTCGGACGAGCTGAAGCAGGCCGTCGCGCAGGCGAAGGCGCGCCCGGTCTCGCCGGTCTATCCGCAGATCTCGCAGGCCATCTACAACAACGTCAACGAGGCACTGGCCGGGCGCCAGTCGGCGGCTGACGCGATGAAGAAGGCATCGGGCGAGATCGACAAGGCCCTGGCGACCTTCTGACGCCATGGCTGACGCGGCTTCGGTTCAGACCGAGACACCGCCGACGCAGCGGCGGCGCTCCAAGGGCATGTCGGAGCGCCGCCTCGCGTTCTTCATGGTGTCGCCATCGATGGCGCTCATCGCGCTGGTCGCGGCCTACCCGATCATCTACGGGATCTGGCTGTCGCTGCACGAGTACAGCGTCCGAGTGGCGGGGCTGTCGCGCTGGGCGGGGCTGAAGAACTACACCACCGCCCTGGGCGACAGCGCGTGGTGGGCCGCGTTCGCGCACACGGCGATCTTCACCGTGGCGTCCGTGACGCTGGAGACCTTGATCGGCCTCGGCATGGCGCTGGCCATGCACTCGGCCTTCAAGGGCCAGGGTCTCCTGCGCACGGTGGTGCTCGTCCCGTGGGCGGTCCTCACGGTCGTCACCGCGATCATGTGGCGGACGATGTTCGAGAGCCCGCTGGGGTTCGTGAACACGCTCCTCGGCACCGACACGGTGTGGCTGGGCCAGGAGCCCTACGCGCTGATGGTCATCATCCTCGCCGACGTGTGGAAGACGGCGCCGTTCATGGCGCTGCTGATCCTCGCCGGCCTGCAGGTGATACCCGGGGAGGTGTACGAGGCCGCGAAGGTCGACGGGGCCACCGCGTGGCAGCGCTTCAGCAAGATCACGATCCCGCTGCTGATGCCCGCGATCCTTGTTGCGCTCATCTTCCGCACGCTCGACGCACTGCGGATATTCGACCTGCCATTCGTGCTCACCAACGGCAAGAACGGCACGTCGACGCTGTCGACGATCGCGCAGGAGACGTTTGCGACGAACCGGATCTACGGGCTGGGCTCCGCCATGGCGGTGCTCACGTTCATCATCGTGATGATCGTGTCGTTCACCTATATCCGGACCGTGGGCGGCAACATCCGCGGACTGGCGGAGGACTAGGCCATGGGCGCCACGACGGCAGCACCCGCGAAGCCTGTCGAGACGACCCGCGGCCGGCGGCGCGCGAAGGCGGACCCGGGGGCGAAGGTTCCCTGGTGGCTGTGGATCGCCGTCGCCGCGATCGTGCTCTTCTGCCTGTTTCCCTTCTACTGGCTGGTCAACATCTCGCTGAAGACGGGCGCCGACCTGACGAGCGGCACGGCGTATCCGAAGGCCCCGACCCTCACGAACTACAAGTCGATCTTCCAGAACGGCGACTTCACCCGCGCGCTGCTCAACAGCGCCGTGGTGAGCATCTCGACGACCGTCCTGGCGCTCGTCGTCGGCTCGTTCTGCGCCTACGCGCTCGCGCGCCTGAAGTTCAGCGGCAAGTTCCTGATCCTCGCGCTGGTCCTGTCCATCACGACGTTCCCGGCGATTGCCATCGCGGCGCCGCTGTTCCGCCTGTGGTCCGACATCGGCATCTACAACACGTGGATCGGCCTGATCATCCCGAACCTCACGTTCGCCCTGCCGCTGGCGATCTACATCCTCGTCTCGTTCTTCAAGGAGATCCCGAAGGACCTCGAGGAGGCGGCGCTCGTCGACGGCGCGACGCACTTCCAGGCGTTCCGGAAGGTCGTCGTCCCGCTGGCCGCTCCGGGGCTCGCCACCGCGGGCATCCTGACGTTCATCGGGACGTGGAACGAGTTCCTGTTCTCGATCACGCTGACGTCGTCCGCGAGCGCGCGGACGGTGCCGGCGGCGATCGCGTTCTTCACCGGCTCGACGCAGTTCGAGCTGCCGCTGGGCACGATCTCCGCCGCGTCGGTGGTGATCTCGATCCCACTGATCTTCCTGGTGCTGTTCTTCCAGAAGCGGATCGTGGCGGGCCTGACCGCCGGAGCCGTCAAGGGCTAGTCGTCGTTTCCCATCTCCCGAGAGCATCGCGTGCGCGGGCGGGAGCGCCCGGCATCTGAAAGGAGGCCATCGTGGCTGAGATCGAGTTCGACGATGTCGTCAAGCGGTATCCGGATGGGTTTGAGGCCGTCAAGCACATGAGCCTGGAGATCCGTGATGGGGAGTTGATGATTCTGGTGGGCCCGTCGGGTTGCGGGAA
>JAXDHC010000296.1:0-9262 GCA_034664705.1 Solirubrobacteraceae bacterium | reverse complement strand
GCTCGGCCTCGAACAGCCGCGCGCGCTCGAGCGCCTGCGCGCACTGGTGGGCGAGCGTGAGCATGAAGCGCCGGTCGGCCTCGTCGATCGGGTCCGCGCCGCGGAAGCGCATGCCGAGGGCGCCGATCGTCTCGCCCCGGACGACGAGCGGGAGCGCGGCGACCGCCTGCTCGCGGTCCAGCCCGAAGCGCCCGGCGTCGGGGTAGCGCGTCGCCGAGTCGCCCGCGCGGAACAGCCACACGGGCCTGCCGGTCCGCATCGCCTCCGTGAGCGGGAGCCCGGCGTCGACCGTGACGGAGTCCATCGCCCGCACGACGGCGTCCGGATAGCCGAGGTGGCCCAGGACCTCCAGCCGCTCGCTGTCCGGCACGGGCACGGCGACGACCGCCGCCTCGGCCTCCGCGGCGGCGAAGGCCTTGCCCAGGATGACGTCGACCACGTCGCGGGCGTCGCGGGCCTCCGAGAGCGCGGCGGTGACCGCCTGGAGGCGGTCGCGCTGGCGATCGGAGCGGCGCGCCTCGGTGATGTCGCGGGCGATGACGGAGGCCTCGACGATCCTGTCGTCGTCGTCGTCGTGGACCGGGGAGATCGTGAGCGACACGAAGACGGTGCGGCCGTCCTTGCGCACGCGCTCGCTCTCGTAGTGCTCGACCCGTTCTCCGGCGAGCACCCGGCGCAGGATCTCGATCTCCTCGCCCCGGCGGGAGCGGGGGATGAGCAGCGTGATGGGCTGCCCGATGGCCTCCTCGGCGGTGTAGCCGTAGAGCGCCTCGGCGGCGGCGTTCCAGCTCGTGAGGATCCCCTCGGGGGACTTCGTGAGGATGGCGTCGTCCGACGAGGCGACGACGGCCGCCAGGCGCCGGAGCGCGCGAGACGCATCGATGCCCGCGCTGGTGGTTCCCTGCCTCGACAGTGTGATGCCTCCACGTCCGTGCTTCGGTCCTGCCTACCCGCCGGTGGCAACGCGGATGCCCGGTCGAACTTGCGTGCGCGGCAGTTTTCCGGGCGTCAGAGCATCATCTCGACGACGTGCGGGCCCGGCTCGGCCAGCGCCCGGTCGAGCTCGCGCGCGAGCTCCTGCGTCGTCGTGGCGCGGCTCGCGGGCACGCCCATCCCGGTGGCGAGCGCCACCCAGTCCAGCGCGGGGTCGCCGAGCGAGGTGGTCCCGGTGCTCTGGGGCCCGGGCCGCTGCACGCCGGCGCGCGCGAGCTCCTCGAGGAGGATCCCGTAGACGCGGTTGGAGCACACGAGCGTCGTGACGTCGAGGCGCTCGCGCGCCTGGGTCCACAGCGCCTGCGCGGTGTACATGCCGCTGCCGTCGGCCTGCAGGTTGATGACCGGCCGGTCGGGGCAGGCGATCGCCGCGCCGGTGGCCGACGGCGGGCCCTGGCCGATCGCGCCGCCGGTCAGCGCCATGTAGGTGTGGCGGGCGGCGCCGCCCGACGCAGCGACGTAGAAGGCGCTCACGGTGAGTCCCTCGTCGACGACGATCGCGTCCTCGGGCTGGCCGGCCGCGATGACCTGCGACAGCGTCGTGGGTGTGATCGGTCCGTCGGGCGGGAGCGACGGTGCGGGGGGGCCGGGCGCCGGATCCGCCCCCGCGCCGAGGCGGTCGGCGAGGCGCTCGAGCGCGTCCGCCGCGTCGTGGGCCGGGTCGGCCAGCGTCTCCACCGGCATCCCGGGGGGCGCGAGCTCGCTCGGCAGCCCGGGGTAGCCGAAGAACGCGACGGGCTCGACGGCCCCGGCGAGCACGAGCCGGGACGCCTGCGCGAGCGCGGCGGTCGCCTCCTCGGGGAAGTACGGCAGGCGCTGCGGCGTCGGCAGCCCGCCTCCGCGCTCCACGCGCGCGGGGAACGTCTCGGCGTACAGCAGGCAGCCGGTCGCCGCGGCGATCCGCCCCGCCGCCCGGAGCCCGACCTCGGTGAGCGCCGTGGCGCCGAGCAGCAGCGCCGCCGGGCGCTCGCCCGCGAGCGCGCGGGCCGCCGCCTCGACGGCGTCGTCGAGCACCGCGGCCGGCGGCGCGCCGGGGATCGGGCGCGCGGGCCCCTCGGCGTCGCCCCACGCGCAGTCGGCGGGCACGATCAGGGTCGCCACGCCGCCCGGGGCCGAGAGCGCGGCGCCGATCGCCTTCGCCGTGTCGCCGGCCACGTCCTGGGCCGACGTCGATGTGTGCACCCACTTCGAGACCGGCCGCGCGAAGGACTCGATGTCGGTCTCCAGCGGCGCGTCGCGGCCGCGATGCCAGGTGGCGTGGTCGCCGACCACGCTGAACACCGGCGTGCGCGCGCGGTGCGCGTTGTGGAGGTTCGCCAGGCCGTTGGCCAGCCCGGGGCCGAGGTGCAGCAGCGTCATGGCCGGGCGTCCCGCCATGCGCGCGTAGCCGTCGGCCGCGCCCGAGCACACGCCCTCGAACAGCCCGAGGACCGCGCGCACCCCGCCGACCGAGTCCAGCGCCTGCACGAGGTGCATCTCGGTGGTCCCGGGGTTGGCGAAGCACACGTCGACGCCGGCGGCCGTCATCGTGCGCACCAGGCTCTCGGCTCCGTTCATCGCGCGCGTCGCTCCACGGCCGGGCACCCTATCCCCGATCGCCGTGGACCGGCGCTATGCTCGCCCGCACGGCGCCGGGTCCGGCGCCGGGAGAGGCGGGAGAGATGAGCGCGAACCTCGAGCTGCGCCATCTGCGCGCGTTCGTCGCGGTGGCCGAGGAGCTGCACTTCACGCGTGCGGCGCAGCGGCTGCACCTCGCCCAGCAGGCGCTCAGCGCCCAGATCCGCCAGCTCGAGGACGAGCTCGGGACGCAGCTCTTCGCGCGCACGACGCGCAAGGTCGAGCTCACCGACGCCGGCCGCACCCTGCTCGCGCACGCCGTGCGGATCCTGGCGGGCGTCTCCTCGGCGTGGGACGAGACCGCCCGCGCCGGAACCGGCGAGCTGGGACGGCTCTCGGTCTCCTACACGCCGACCCTCGCCGACGAGTCGCTGCCGATGCTCGTCGATGAGCTGCACCGCCGCTACCCCGCCGTGCGCCTGCGCACGTGCGAGATGTGGCAGGCCGAGTCGGTGCAGGCCGTGGGCATGGGGCGGTTCCACATCGGCCTGGCGCGGTGCCCCGTGGGCCTCGGCGAGGACCTCGAGTGCGTGAGCATCCGCGAGGAGCCGCTCGGCGTCGTGCTCGGGGCGGACCACCCGCTCGCCGCCGAGGCGCGCGTCCCCATCGAGGCGCTCGCGTCCGAGGCGCTCGTGATCTGGCCGCGCGAGCTGTCGCCGGGGTTCTTCGACCACGTCGTCGGGAGCCTGCGCGGGCACGGCTTCACCGGCGCCGTGCGCGAGTTCGAGAACCTCGGCCGCGACGTGCTCATGAGCGACGCCGACGCGCGCCTGGAGGTCGCCGCCGGCCGGGCGTTCCACTTCGCGTTCATCACGCAGTACGACCCGCTGGCGCCCGAGTTCGTCTGGCGTCCCGTCGAGCCGGCGCCGCTCGTGCCCGTCCACATGTTCTGGAAGCGCGGGGCGGGGCCGCTCGTCGAGAACTTCACGCGGCTCGCGAGCGAGGTCGCCGCGCGCGAGGGCTGGCTGACGCCGCCCGTGGCCGCGATCGCCTGACGGCGCTCACGGCTGCGCGGCGGTCTCCGGCCGGAAGCGGCCGGGCGCGCCGAAGTCGCGGCGGTGGTAGAGCAGCGGCACGGCGGGCGCGACGTCGGCCTCGACGACGAGGCCGACGAGGATCACGTGGTCGCCGGCCGTGTGGCACTCCTGCAGCGCGCAGCCCAGCCACACCGCCGCGCCGTCGAGCCGCGGCAGGCCGCCCGCCGGCGACCAGTCGGCGCCGTCGAGCTTGCCCAGCGCCTTGGTGGCGCAGACGCGCGCGAGCCCCTCCTGGCCGGCGGCGAGGACGTTGATGCCCATCTGCGCGGTCTCGCGCACGGCGCGCAGCGTGCTCGACCCGTGGTCGAGGGCGACCATCACGAGCGGTGGCTGGGCCGACAGCGAGCAGAACGAGCTGACCGTCGTGCCGTGCGGCCGGTCGTCGGCCAGCGCGGTGACCACCGCCACCGGCATGGGCACCGCGGCGAAGGCGTCGCGGAAGGACTGCAGGCTGACGGCGCCGGGCGGCTCGCCCATGACGGCGGCCATCACACCAGAGCCACCGCGCGGACCCAGCCCCCGCTGGCGCGCTGCACCTTCACCGGGAAGCACGCGACCTTGAAGCCGGACGGGCGCGGGATCTTGTCGAGGTTCACGAGCTTCTCGATCTGGCAGTACTCCTGCTCGAGACCGGCGAAGTGCGCCTCCCAGATGCCCGACGCGTCGCCGCTCCGCCGGTAGTCGGCCGCCATGTCCTCGAAGCGCCGGTCGAAGCCGTAGGCGTCGATGCCGATGACCTTGATGCCCTGGCCGGTGAGCCACAGCGTCGCCTCGCGCGTCATCCCGGGCTGGTCGAAGTACGCCTCGTCGCCGAGGAAGCGGTCGCAGCCGGTCATGAGCATCACGATGTCGAGCGCCTTGAGCGTGTAGCCGATGGCCTCGAGCGCCCGCTCGAGGTCCTCGGCGAGGATCTTCTCGCCGGCCTGCTTGTGGCGCAGGTCGAGCACGACGCCGTCGGAGAAGAACCACTCCAGCGGGCACTCCTCGATCGTCCGGGCCGGCCGGCCCTCGGAGGTGGGGCCGTAGTGCCACGGCGCGTCCACGTGCGTGCCGCAGTGCGTGATGGCGGTCACCTCCTCGAAGGCCGGTCCGAGCCCGTTCGAGACCTCGAGCTCCTCGCGCGGGACGCCGAACGTGCGCTCCATCCACTCGACGCCCTCGACGTCGTGGCGGATCCGGCGGATCGACGGCGGCCACGGCTCGTGCACCGCCTGGTGCTCGATGCCCGTGCTGAGGTCGATCATCTGCGTGAACGGGAGCGACGCGGCGCCCAGGCCGTTCGGAGCGACGTTCGTGTCCATGGGTCCTCCGGTCAGGACGCGGAGCCCTCGAGCGCCGAGGGATCCATGCCGAACTCGGGCATGATCTCGGTCGCGAAGAGCTCGAGCATCCGCAGGCCCTCGTCGCGGGGGATCATCCCCCAGTGGAACAGCCAGACGAAGTAGTCGATCGGCAGCTCCTCGAGGAACGCCTCGACCTGGCGCTTGACGTCGTCCACCGTCCCGCCCATGAGCAGCCCGCTGTTGGACAGGCGCTCGGCGAGGTGCTCGCCGGGCTTCGGCACGGGGCCCTCCTCGTTGTCGTACCGCGCGCCCTCCATGAAGCCGAACTGCTCGTACCAGCCGCGCCACACCGGCTGCTCGTAACGCTCGACGCCCTCGCGGATGCGCGCGTTGACCTCGCCGGAGGACATCCCGTTCTCGTAGATGTAGAACGTGCGGCAGACGCCGATGCCCTCGCCGAACTTCGGGTGGCGCCCGCGTGACTCGGCGCCGGCGACGTAGATGTCCAGCAGCGCCTTCAGCTTCTCCATCGACCCCATGAGGATCGTGGGGGTGACGTTCTCCTCGCCGCACCACTGCAGCGTCCCCGGGCTCGCGCCGAACGCCTGGAAGAGCTGCGGGTGCGGGGCCGAGTACGGCTTCGGCACGACGGTGACGCCCTTGATCGTCCCGTCGTCGTCGACCTCGCCAGGCGTCCCGTACGGGCCGGTGATGGTCGCGGCGGGCGGCCAGTTCGGGATGCCCTCACGCGGATAGGGCACCTGGTAGGTCGGCCCGTCGTAGGTCAGGAGGTCGTTCTCCCAGGCGGCCTTCATGATCTTGAAGTTCTCGGAGAACAGCAGGCGGTTGCGCTGGTCGGCCTCGCTCTGGTCCGACGCCGTCGAGGTCACGCCGAAGCGCTGGCACAGGATGTTCTGCCAGCGGGCCTGGTAGCCGCGTGCCATGCCGACGAACAGCCGGCCCTTCAGCATGTGGTCGGCGATCGCGATCTCCTCGGCGAGGCGGATCGGGTCGTGCGCGGGGAGCACGAGGCCGAGCTGGCCGTGGCGCAGGCGCTTGGTGAACATGCCGAGGTAGACGTTGAGCAGCAGGGGGGCCGGCGAGATCTCCATGCCCTCGGAGTGCATGTGGTGCTCGACGTGGGTGATGCCCCAGTAGCCGAGGTCGTCGGCGGCCTGGCAGAGCTCGATCAGGCCCTCGAGCATGTTCTGATAGGCCTCGTTGTCGCGCCCGATCGGGCGGCGCTTGCGCATCTCCTCCTCGTCGCCGAGGGCGGGATAGACCTGCAGGATCACGTCTGGCATTGCTCTCACTCCTCGTTCGGGTTGACGCCGGCCGGGGCCGTCCTCTTCGAGCCGGCGACGTTGCGCAGCACTCCGATGCCGTCGACCTCCAGCTCGACGACATCGCCCGGCGCGATCCAGCGGTCGAGCTCCAGCCCGCAGCCGCGGCCGATCGTGCCGCTGCCGAGGACGTCGCCGGGGTGGAGGGTCTGCTCCTGCGAGAGGTGCGAGATCACCTCGGCGAAGCTGAAGCGCATCGCGCCCAGCGTCCCGTCGGACCACACCTCGCCGTTCACGCGCGCGCGCATGCGAGCGGTCGTGATGTCGATCGCGTCCGGCGTCGTCAGCGTCGGGCCGAGCGAGGTCGCGAAGTCCTTGCCCAGGCCGGGCCCGAGGCCGACCCTCATCTCGCGGAACTGGATGTCGCGCGCGCTCCAGTCGTTGAAGATCGTGTAGCCCGCGATGCAGGCGCCGGCCTCCTCGACGCGCACGCCACGGACCCGGCGGCCGATGACGGCGCCGACCTCCAGCTCGTAGTCGAGCTTCTCGGTGTAGGCCGGCCACGGCACCACGTCGCCGTGCCCGAAGACCGCGTCCGGATTGCCCTTCCAGTACACGGGGATCTCGTACCACTCGTCGGGCACGCTGCCCATGCTGTTGAGCACGTGCTCCTCGACGAGCATGAAGTCGCGCAGCGAGTTGGGCCGCGTCAGCGGCGCGCAGATGCCGGCGCCGCTGAGCGGCACGCGGACGTCCGCGTCGCCGGCGGCCGCGGCGACGAGCCCGCGCACGCGGTCCATGCCCGCGTCCTCGAGCCGGAGCAGGTCCAGCATGGAGGCGGGCAGAGGGTCGTGGGCGCCGTTGCGGTGGCGCACGTCCACCGCGGCGAGGTCGATGACGTCCGCTCCGTCGACGACCCCGACCCGGCCCTCGGCCGACCCGCTCGTCCGATAGGTGACGAGCTGCACGCTCGCGCTCTCCTCCCCTCGACTGCCGCGGACTCTAGGCGCGCCGGCCCGCGCGGGGAAACACGGGTTCGGGCGCGATCGACAACGCTTCGTTGTGAATGGGCGGGCCCGCCGGCGGGCGGTGGCGTGCCGGCCCGGCGAACCCGGTGCGGGCGTGCCGCTACGCTGGGAGGACGTCCCAAGAGCTCCCTCCGGAGGATCGCTCACCATGCATCTCTTCTCGAGTCACAAGACCGCGATGATCGACGAGGACAAGGCGCTGCCCGGCCGCGACGAGCCCATCCGCGTCCCCGAGCGCCACGACGTGCTCGGCACGCCGATCGCGCCGCCCTTCCCGGAGGGCCTCGAGCAGGCGGTCTTCGGCATGGGCTGCTTCTGGGGCGCGGAGCGCGTCTTCTGGCAGGCGCCGGGCGTCTACAGCACCGCGGTGGGCTATGCGGGCGGCTACACGCCGAACCCGACCTACGAGGAGGTCTGCAGCGCGCGGACCGGCCATACGGAGGTCCTGCTGGTGGTCTTCGACCCCAAGCAGACGAGCTACGAGGCGATGCTGCGGCTCTTCTGGGAGAACCACGACCCGACGCAGGGCATGCGCCAGGGCAACGACGTGGGCACCCAGTACCGCTCGGCGATCTACACGCTCGACGACGCCCAGCGCGACGCGGCCGAGTCGTCGCGGCGGACCTTCCAGCGCGAGCTGTCGGGCGCCGGCTACGGCGAGATCTCGACGGAGATCGCGCCGCTGCGGCACTTCTACTACGCCGAGGACTACCACCAGCAGTACCTCGCGAAGAACCCGAACGGCTACTGCGGCCTCGGCGGGACCGGCGTGAGCTGCCCCGTCGGCCTGGGCGCCGCGGCGCCCGCCGCCGGCCGGGCCTGACCGCCGCTCACACGCCCGTCTGTGCCCGCTCGTGCTTGCGCGCCTGCACGACCGCGCGCAGCGCGTCCCAGTCGACGTCGCGGAAGTTGTGCATCGGGCAGTACTTCGGCCCGCACATCGAGCAGAACTCGGCGGTCTTGAAGTAGTCCTCGGCGAGCGTGGCGTCGTGCATCGCGCGCGCCGTCCCGGGGTCGACGGCGAGCTCGAACTGGCGGTTCCAGTCGAATGCGAAGCGGGCCTCGGACAGCTCGCGGTCCCAGCGCGCGGCGCGCCGGTCGCCGCGCGCGAGGTCGGCGGCGTGGGCGGCGATGCGGTAGGCGATGAGCCCCTGCTTGACGTCCTCGGCGTCGGGGAGGCCGAGGTGCTCCTTCGGCGTGACGTAGCACAGCATCGACGTGCCGTGCCAGCCGACGATGGCCGCGCCGATCGCCGACGTGATGTGGTCGTAGCCGGGGGCGACGTCGGTCACGAGCGGGCCGAGCGTGTAGAACGGGGCCTCGCGGCAGACCTCCTGCTGGCGGCGCACGTTCATCTCGAGCTGGTCCATCGGGACGTGGCCCGGGCCCTCGATCATGACCTGCACGTCGCGCGCCCACGCGCGCTCGGTCAGCTCGCCCAGCGTGTCGAGCTCGGCGAACTGCGCGGCGTCGGAGGCGTCGGCGATGCAGCCCGGCCGCAGCCCGTCGCCGAGCGAGAGCGAGACGTCGTGGGCGCGGCAGATCTCGAGGATCTCGTCGAAGACCTCGTAGAGCGGGTTCTCCCGGCGGTGGTGGACCATCCAGCGCGCGAGCAGCCCGCCGCCGCGCGACACGATCCCGGTCACCCGGTGCCGGCAGAGCGGCAGGTGCTCGAGGCGCACCCCGGCGTGGATCGTCATGTAGTCGACACCCTGGCGCGCCTGATGCTCGATCACCTCGAGCAGCAGCTCGGCCGTCAGCTCCTCCGGGTGCTTGACGCGCTCGATCGCCTGGTAGATCGGCACCGTCCCGATCGGGACGCTCGCCCGTTCGAGGATCGCCTCGCGCGTCTCGTCGATCCGCTTGCCGGTCGAGAGGTCCATGACGGTGTCGGCGCCCCAGCGCTCGGAGAGCACGAGCTTCGCGACCTCCTCGTCGAGTGACGAGGTCGTCGGCGAGTTGCCGATGTTCGCGTTGATCTTCACCCGCGCCTTGAGGCCGATGGCCATCGGGTCCAGGGC
>JAXDHC010000295.1:0-8838 GCA_034664705.1 Solirubrobacteraceae bacterium | reverse complement strand
TTCCGCGACGCCTTCCCCCACCTCGTCGCGCTCCTCGACGACGCGGTGGGGATGGTCGCGGGGCTCGTCGAGCCCGCGGAGGAGAACTTCGTCGCCGCGCACGCGCGCGCCGACGCCGAGCGGCTCGCCACGGAGGTCGGCGGCGACGCGGCATGGCGCCGCGCGACGACGCGCGTGTTCGGCTCCAAGCCCGGCACCTACGGCGCCGGGCTGCTCCAGCTCCTGGACACCCGGGACTGGCGCGGCGACGCCGACCTGGCCGAGGTCTACGAGGCGTGGGGCGGCTACGCCTACGGCCGCGGGCTGGACGGCGCGCCCGCCGCCGCGGCGATGCGCGACTGCTACGGGCGCATCGAGGTCGCTGTGAAGAACGTCGACAACCGCGAGCACGACATCCTCGACTCCGACGACTACTACCAGTACCACGGCGGCATGGTGGCGACCGTGCGCGCGCTCACGGGGCGCGATCCGGCCGCCTACCTCGGCGACAGCTCCGACCCCTCGCGCGTCGTCGCCCGCACGCTGGCGGAGGAGACGCGCCGCGTGTTCCGCGCGCGGGTCGCGAACCCGCGCTGGATCGCCTCGATGATCCGCCACGGGTACAAGGGCGCGGCCGAGCTGTCGGCCACCGTCGACTACCTGTTCGGCTACGACGCCACGACCGGCGTCGCGGAGGACTGGATGTACGAGCGGGTGGCGCAGCGCTACATGCTCGACGACGACGTCGCCGCGTTCATGAGCCGCTCGAACCCGTGGGCGGCGCGCGCGATCGCCGAGCGGCTGCTCGAGGCGGTCGACCGCGGGCTGTGGGCCGAGCCCGACGAGACGACGCTCGCGGGGATCCGGGAGCGCTTCCTCGCCCTCGAGGGCGAGCTCGAGGAGGCCGGCGCGTGATCCCGGCGTTCCCGCTCAGCGCGATCGTCGGCCAGCAGGCGCTCGTCGAGGCGCTGCTCATCAACGCCGTCGCCCCGGACGTCGGGGGCGTGCTGATCCGCGGCGAGCGCGGCACCGCGAAGTCGACCGCCGTGCGCGGGCTCGCGCCGCTGCTGCCGCCGGTGCGCGCCGCGGCCGGCGAGCCGTTCGCCTTCGCGCCCGGCGAGCTGGGGCCGTCCGGTCCGGTTCCGGCGGACGCGCCCGTGGAGCGGCGCCCGGCGCCGCTCGTCGAGCTGCCGCTCGGCGCTTCGCTCGACCGCCTCGTCGGCGCGCTCGACCTCGGGCGCGCGCTCGCCGGCGAGCGGGCGTTCGAGCCCGGGCTGCTGGCCCGCGCGCATCAGGGGATCCTCTACGTCGACGAGGTCAACCTGCTGCCCGACCACCTCGTCGACGCGCTCCTCGACGCGGCCGCGTCCGCGGTCGCCCGGGTCGAGCGCGACGCGGTCTCGGTCCAGCACGCCGCGCGCTTCCTGCTCGTGGGCACGATGAACGTCGAGGAGGGCGACCTGCGCCCGCAGCTCCTGGACCGCTTCGGGCTGGGGGTCGAGGTGCGCACGCCCACCGAGCCGGCCGAGCGCGCCGAGATCGTCCGTCGCCGCCTCGCGTTCGAGCGCGACCCGGACGGATTCGGCGCGCGGTTCGCCGGCGGCGAGCGCGCCCTGGCCGAGCGGATCGCGACCGCCCGCGAGCGCCTCGACGCCGTCCGCCTGCCCGAGCGCGAGCTGTTGCGCATCACCGGGGCGTGCGCCCGCCTCGGCGTCGACGGCGTGCGCGGCGACATCGTCTGCGCCCGCGCCGCCCGCGCCCTCGCCGCGCTCGACGGCGCCGAGGAGGTGCGCGCCGACCACGTGCACCGCGCCGCCGCCCTGGCGCTCGCCCATCGCCGCCGCCGCGACCCGCTCGACGGGCAGGGCGACGGCGCCGACGAGCTCGAGCGGGCACTCGCCGGCGCCGGCGACCCGCAGCCGCCCGACGACCCGCCCAACGGCGGCGGCGGGGGCGACGGCGCGCCGCCGCCCCCGACCGGCTCCGGCAACGGGCGCGCGACCGCCGGCGACGGCGCCCCGGATCCGGCGCCGTCGGCCTCCGCGGAGCCGCCGCCGCCCGACCCTTCCGCGCCGGCCCGGGAGCGCCGCGACCCGCCCGCGCCCGCCGGCCTGCCGCTCGACGCCCTGCGCCTCGCCGGAGCCGGCCGGGGCCCGCGCGGGCGCCGCGCCCGCGCCGGCGGCGCGGACGCGGGCGCCATCGACAGCCGCCCGGCCGCCCCCGGGAGCGACGACCTGGCCGTGGTCGCCACGCTGCGCGCGCGGCTCACCGGCGCGGGCGACCGGCCCCTGCGCGAGCACGTCCGCGGCGGCCGCGAGGGCGTGCTGCTGTGCCTCGTCGTCGACGCGAGCGGGTCGATGGGCGCCCGGCGACGGCTGGCGCGGGTCAAGGGCGCGCTGCTCGGCCTGCTGCGCGACGCCTACGCGCGCCGCGACCGCGTCGCGATCGTCGCCTTCCGCGACGGCGGGGCGCACCTGCTCGTCACGCCGGGCGCGCCGCTGCACGCCGCCGCCGAGGCGGTCCGCGCGCTGCCCACCGGCGGGCGCACGCCGCTCGCCGCGGGGCTCGACGCGGCCGTGGCGCTCGTGCAGCGCGAGGCGCTGCGCGAGCCCGGCCGGCGCGCCATCGCCGTCGTGCTCACGGACGGCCGCGTCGCCGACCCCGCGGGCGACGCCCGCCGCGCCGCCGCCCGGCTCGGCCGGGCGGCCGCCGCGGTGCACGTCGTCGACACCGAGGACGGCCCGGTCAGGCTCGGCCTCGCCGCGGCGCTCGCCGCGGCGGCCGGCGGGCACGTCCATCCCCTCACCCCCGCAACCACGAGGAGGGCCGCATGACCGAGGTCCCGACCGGAGCCCCGCTCGCCCGTCACGGCGGCGAGGACGTCGACGTCCCCCACGCCCCGGGCGACCGCGGCAGCGCCGAGCCCAAGCGCCGCAAGCCGCGCGACCGCCCGCTGCTCATCGTCGTCACCGGCCACGGCAAGGGCAAGAGCACGTCGGCGTTCGGCATGCTGCTGCGCTCCTGGGCGCGCGGGCACCGCTGCGGCGTCTTCCAGTTCGTCAAGTCGGGCAAGTGGAAGGTCGGCGAGGCGAAGGCCGCCGCGGCGCTCGGCGGCATCACCTGGGAGAAGATGGGCGACGGCTGGTCGTGGCTGTCGCGCGACCTCGACGAGTCGGCGGACCTCGCCCGCGAGGGCTGGGCCGAGGTCAAGCGCGCCGTCGCCGAGGAGCGCTTCGAGTTCCTGCTGCTCGACGAGATCACCTACCCGATCTCGTGGGGCTGGATCGACGTCGACGACGTGCTCGCCACGCTGCGCGACCGGCCCGGCTTCCAGCACGTCGTGCTCACCGGCCGCGACGCGGCGCCGGAGCTGATCGCCGCCGCCGACCTCGTCTCGGAGGTCGTGAAGGTCAAGCACCCGATGGACGCGGGGATCCGCGCGCAGCAGGGCATCGAGTGGTAGACGTCCTCGTCATCCCCGACGGCGCCGCCCAGCCGGTGCGCGACGGCGCGCCGACCGCGCTGCAGGCGGCGTGGACGCCGGTGCTCGACGGGCTCGCCGCGCAGGGCACGGTGCTGCGGGTCGCGACCACGCCGCCGGGGCTGCCGCCCGGGTCGGAGACCGGCATCCCGACGCTGCTCGGCGCCCCGCCCGCGGCGCCGGTCGGGCGCGGCCGGGTCGACGCCGCCGCCCACGAGATCGACGTGCCCGAGGGGCTGACCGCCTGGCGCGCCGACCTGCTCTACCGCAACGGGCGCCGCGCGTCCGTCCGTCAGGCGCGCGATGTCTGCGCGCACCTGCGCGGCTGGGCGTTCCCGGTCGGCGGGCACCGGCTGGTGCTGCTCGCGCGCGCGCGCCCGCGCGACATCCGGCTGCTCGGCCTCTACGTGCGCGTCTGGCCCGACGGGGCGGAGCCGGCCGGCCCGCTCCCCCGCCCCACGACGGTCGTCTGCGCCCGCGGCGCGGCGGCCGGCTGCGGGCGGCTGCTCGGCGCGCGGGTCGTCGTGCCGGGTGGCACGACCGGCGACGTCGACACCGACCTGCGGGCCATGGCGCAGGCGGCGATCGCGGCCGTGTCGGCCGGCGCGGAGCGCGTCGTCGTGCACGTCGGCGCGCCCGACGAGGCCGCCCACCGCGGCGAGCCGGAGGCCGTCGTGGCGGCGCTCGAGCGCCTCGACGCGGAGCTGCTCGGGCCGCTGCGCGATGCCGTCGCCGCGCTCGGCGGCCACCTGGCGGTGTGCCCCGACCACGGAACGGACCCGGCCACCGGGCTCCACGACGGCGCGCCGGTGCCGGCCGTGCTGTGGGGCGCCGGCGTCGCCGCGTCCGGCCCGGACCGCGTCCACGAGCGCGTCGCCTGCGACGCCGAGGTGGTCGACCCCACGGCGCTGCTCGCGATGGTGGCCGCGGCGTGACCGCGCGCATCGTCGTCGCCGGGACGAGCTCGGGCGCGGGCAAGACCTCGGTCGCCTGCGGGATCATCGGCGCGCTGCGCCGGCGCGCGCTGCGGGTGCAGGGCTTCAAAGTGGGCCCCGACTACATCGACCCGAGCTACCACGCGCTGGCCTCCGGGCGGCCGGGGCGCAACCTCGACGCGTTCCTGAGCGGCCCGGAGCTGATCGCGCCGCTTGTCCGCCATGGCGCCGCCGGCGCCGACGTCGCCGTGGTCGAGGGCGTGATGGGGCTGTTCGACGGCGCGTCGGGACGCGGCGAGCTGGCGTCCACCGGGCACGTCTCCAAGCTGCTGTGCGCGCCGGTCGTGCTCGTCGTCGACGCCGCGTCCATGGCGCGCTCGGCGGCGGCGATCGTCCACGGCTACCGCACGTTCGACCCCGAGATCGACGTGGCCGGGGTGATCTTCAACAAGGTCGGCTCCGACCACCACGAGGAGCTGCTGCGCGACGCGGTCGCACCGCTGGGCCTGCCGGTGCTGGGCGCGCTGCGCCGCGACGAGCGCGTCGCCGCGCCCGAGCGCCACCTCGGCCTCGTCCCGGCCGGCGAGCGCGAGCAGCGCACGCGGGGCGCGCTGGAGGCGCTGGCCGACGCCGCCGAGCGCCACGTCGACCTCGACGGCGTGCTCGCGCTGGCCCGGGCGGCGCCGGTGCTCGCCGGCCCGGCGTGGAGCCCGGAGCCGGAGGCCGCGCCCGCGGCCGGCGCGCGGATCGCGATCGCGCGCGGGCCCGCGTTCTCCTTCCACTACCAGGAGAACCTCGAGCTGCTGGAGGCCGCCGGCGCGGAGCTCGTGTCCTTCGATCCGCTGACCGACGAGACGCTCCCGGCCGACACGGGCGCGCTCGTGCTGGCCGGCGGCTTCCCGGAGGTCTTCGGCTCCGAGCTCGAGGCCAACGCGCGGCTGCGCGCGGAGGTCGCCGCGTTCGCCGCCGCCGGCGGGCCGGTCCTGGCCGAGTGCGGCGGGCTGCTGTTCCTGTGCCGCGAGCTCGACGGCCGCGCCATGTGCGGCGTGCTGCCCGCTCGGGCGCGGATGGCCGGCCGGCTGACCCTCGGCTACCGCGAGGCGACGGCGGCCGCGCCGACGCCGTGGATCGGGGCCGGCGCGGGCGTGCGTGGCCACGAGTTCCACTACTCGCAGGTCGAGCCGGAGCACGGCGGCACGGCGCCCGCGTGGACGCTCGCGGCCCGCGGGCGGGAGCGGACCGAGGGCTTCGTCGCGGGCGCCGTGCAGGCGAGCTACCTCCACACGCACTGGGCCGCCCACCCCGAGCTCGCGCTCGGCCTCGCGCGCGTCGCGGCGCGCCCCGTCACGGCGGGACGGACGTGAGCCTGACGCTCGTCATCGGCGGGACGCGATCGGGCAAGAGCGCCCGCGCCGAGGCGCTCGCCGCGGCCGGCGGGCGCGCGGTGCGCTACGTCGCCACCGCGGAGGCGACGGACCCCGCGATGGCCGCGCGGATCGCCGCGCACGCCGCACGGAGGCCGCGCGACTGGACGACGGTCGAGGCGACGGCGAGCCTGGCCGCCGCGCTCGGGCCCGACGACGGCACGTGCGTGCTGGTCGACGGCCTCGGCCCGTGGATCGCCACGGCGCTCCACCGGGCGGGCGCGTTCGCGCCGTCGCCCGCCGGCGGGTGCGTGTCCGCCGTCCGCGAGCAGGTGCGCGCCGAGATCGACGGCGTCGTCGCCTCGGCGCGCGCGGGGCGCGAGGTGATCGTCGTCGCCGAGGAGGCGGGCCACGGCGTCCTGCCGGCCGACGCCGCGACGCGGGCCTGGGTGGACCTGCTCGGCGAGGCCGCCCAGGCGCTGGCCGCCGCCGCGACGCGGGTCGAGCTCGTGGTGGCCGGGCGGCCCATCGCACTCGCGGCGCACGACCGCGCGGACGGCGCGGGCACCCGCGTCGCGGCGAGCGACGCGGCCACCGCGGACCTGCGCCGTCACGGCGACGCCGACGCGCGCGGCGGCGGCGCCGACCACGCCGTCAACGTCCTCGCCGGCGGCCCGCCGGCGTGGCTGCGCGCCGAGCTCGAGCGGGCGCTGGCCCGCGACGTCGCCGCCTACCCCGACGAGCGCGCCGCCGTCGCGGCGATCGCCGCGCTCCACGGCCGGGACCCCGCCGAGATCGTCCCGACGAACGGGGCGGCCGAGGCGCTGTGGCTGCTGCCCGCCGCGCTGCGCCCCGCGCTGGCCGCCTGCGTGCACCCCGGCTTCACCGAGGGAGAGGCGGCCCTGCGCGCGCACGGCGTCCCGGTCGCGCGCGTCCTGCGCGACCCCGCGCGCGGCTTCGCCCTCGACCCCGCCGCCGTCCCGCCGCAGGCCGACCTCGTGCTCGTCGGCAACCCGGCGTCGCCCAGCGGCACGCTCGACCCGGCCAGCGCGCTGCTCGCACTGCGCCGCGCGGGACGCGTCGTCGTGGTCGACGAGGCGTTCATGGACCTCGTGCCGGGCGAGCCCGCGACCCTCGTGCGCGAGCGCCTGCCCGACGTGATCGTCGTCCGCAGCCTCACGAAGACGCTCGCCATCCCCGGCCTGCGCGCCGGGTACGCCGTCGCGCCGGCGGCCCTCGCCGAGCGCCTGCGCGCGGTGCGCCCGCCGTGGTCGGCGAACGCGCTCGCGCTCGCCGCGCTCGCCGCCGCGGCCCGCCGGCCCGAGGCGCTCGCGGCCGCCGCCGAGCGCGCCGCCGCCGAGCGCACCGACCTCGCCGAGCGGCTCGCCGCCGTCCCCGACGTCCGCACCTGGCCGGCGAGCGCGAACTTCTGCCTCGTGGAGGTCGCCGACGGCGCGGGGGTCGTGGCGGCGCTGCGCGAGCGGGGCATCGCGGTCCGCCCGGCGGCGTCCTTCCCCGGCCTCGGGCCCGGGCACCTGCGGCTCACCGCGCGCGCGCCCGACGAGAACGCGCGGCTCGTCGCCGCGCTCGGCGAGGCGGTGGCCGCATGCGCGTGATGCTGGCCGGCGGCGAGCTCGCGATCGACTTCGGCGGTGAGCGACGCGTCCTCTCCTCCGCCGTCCTCGGCGGCGGCCTCGGCCGGGCGCGGGCGTGGCTCAACGCCACCGTGAGCAGCGACTACGCGCGCCTCGACCCCGCCGCCGACCTGGCCGAGCGCGCCGCGCGGCTGGACCTGCCCACGCCGGTCGTCGGGATGCTCACCGCGGTCGACGTCGCGCGGCACCGCCGCATCCGCCACGGCGGCGCGACCGCATTCGCCACCGTCGGCGTCGGCCACGCGCTCGCGGCGGCCGGGCGCCGGCCGCGCGCGGTCGCGCCGGCCGGGACGATCAACCTGATCGTCCTCGTGGACGCCGCGCTCGACGACGCCGCGCTCGCGGGCGCCGCGCAGACCGCGATCGAGGCCAAGGTGCAGGCGCTCGCCGGCGCCCGCGTGCCGGCCGGCAACGCGCCCGGCGCCGCGACCGGCACCGCCACCGACGCCTTCTGCATCGCCGCGCTGCCGGGCGGCGGCGTCCCGTTCGCCGGCCCGGCCACGCGCGTCGGCGGCGACATCGCGCGCGCCGTCCACGGCGCCGTGCTCGCCGGCGCGCTCGCCGACCGCGCCGGTCGCGCCGACCGCGTCAGGCCGATCGCCGCCGGGTCGCCGGGAGCGTCCTCGTGAGCGTCACGCCGATCGCCGTCGTCGGGATCGGCGCCGACGGCTGGGCCGGCCTGGGCGAGCCGGCCCGCGCCGCGATCCTCGCCGCCGACACGATCGTCGGGTCCCGCCGCCAGCTCGACCTGCTGCCGGCGACCGCGGGCGCGCGGCGGCCGTGGCCGTCTCCGATCGACCCGCTCGTCGACGAGCTCGCGGACGGCGTGCCCGGGACGGTGTGCGTGCTCGCCAGCGGCGACCCGATGCTCCACGGCATCGGCGCCACGCTGGCCCGGCGGGTCGGCCCGGAGCGGCTGGCCGTGCACCCGCACCCGTCGGCCTTCTCGCTCGCGTGCGCGCGGCTCGGGTGGCCGGCCGCGGAGACCGAGCTCGTCAGCGCCGTCGGCCGGCCGCCCGAGGTCGCGGCCGCGCTGCTGCAGCCCGGACGGCGCCTGATCGCCTACGTCACCGGCGCCGCGGGCGCCGCCGGGATCGCGCGCGTCCTGCGCGAGCGCGGGTTCGGCCCGAGCCGCTTCGTCGTCCTCGAGGCGCTCGGCGCCCCCGCCGAGCGCATCGTCGACGGCACCGCCGATGGCTGGGGCGACGCCGAGGCCGGCGCGCTGCACGCCGTCGCCGTCGAGTGCCGCGCGGCTCCCGGCGCGCTCGTGCTCCCACGCACGCCCGGCCTCCCCGACGCCGCCTACGAGAGCGACGGCCAGCTCACGAAGCGCGCCGTGCGGGCCGTCACGCTCGCGGCCCTCGGCCCCGGCCCGCGCCGGCTGCTGTGGGACGTGGGCGCCGGCAGCGGGTCCGTCGCGATCG
>JAXDHC010000294.1:0-5170 GCA_034664705.1 Solirubrobacteraceae bacterium | reverse complement strand
ACCCCGAGCACACCGGCGTCGTCCTCGAGCAGCTCCTCGGCGCCGAGGCCGCCGGCGCACAGGCGTGGGAGCTGCGCGGCGAGCGCCGCGGCGGGGCCTACCTCCTCGACGAGGCCCCCGAGCAGCGGGGTCTGCAGGGCGCCGGCACCGTGCACCACGTCGCGTTCGGGACCACGGGGGCCGAGCACCGGGAGTGGTTCGACCGCATCCGCGGCGCCGGCGTGCAGTCCTCGCCGATCATCGACCGCCACTACTTCCACTCGATCTACTTCCGCGAGCCGGGCGGCGTCCTCTTCGAGATCGCCGACGACGGCCCGGGCTTCACGGTCGACGTGCCGCTCGAGGAGCTCGGCTCCAAGGTCATCCTGCCGCCGCAGCTCGAGCCGCACCGCGCCGAGATCGAGTCGATCCTCACCCCGCTGCCCGACCCCAGGGCGAACTGGGCGAAGACCCCGTAGCCGCCGCATGCACGATGCCGCCCGGGACCGGGCGGCATCGTCGCTACACTGGTCAGTGTGGTTGACACGGTGTCGACCACGAGGCAGCTCGCTTGGGTCCCGCCATCCGGCGGTTCGGGTCAGCCGTCGCCTCCCGAATCGTTCGCGGCCGCCGGCCGCAAGGAGCTCCATCTTGTCTTCGCAGTCCTTCGCCGATCTCGGCGTGTCCGGTGCCGTGCGCGGCGCCCTCGCCGATCGCGGCATCACCGAGCCGTTCGCCATCCAGCAGCTCGTCATCGCCGACGTGCTCGCCGGCCACGACGTCCTCGCCAAGTCCCCCACGGGGTCGGGCAAGACGCTCGCCTTCGGCGTGCCGATGGTCGAGCGCATCGCCGCCGACGGCCCCCGCCCCGCCGCCCTGATCCTCGCGCCGACGCGCGAGCTCGCCACCCAGATCGTCGACGAGATGCGCGAGATCGCCCGCGCCCGCAACCTGCGCATCGCGCCGGTGTACGGCGGCGTCGGCCTCCAGGCCCAGGCCAAGCTCGCCCGCGCCGCGCACATCGTCGTCGCGACGCCCGGGCGCCTCCAGGACCTCATCGAGCGCCGCCTGCTGAGCCTCGAGCACGTCGGGCTGCTCGTCCTCGACGAGGCCGACCGCATGCTCGACATGGGCTTCCGCCCGGCCGTCGACAAGCTCGTCGCCAAGTGCCCGCGCGACCGCCAGACCCTGTTCTTCTCGGCGACGCTCGACGGCGAGGCCGGCCGGATCGCCAAGGTCTACACGAACGACGCGCGCCGTCACGAGCACACGCCGAAGCAGACGAGCACGGCCTCGATCGAGCACCGCTTCGTCCACGTGGAGCGCGACCAGCGCATCGACGCGCTCGTCGGCCAGCTGCGCGGCGAGCGCGAGCTGGCGCTCGTCTTCGTGCGCACCAAGCGCGGGGCCGACCGCCTCGCCAAGCGCCTCGGCAGCGCCGGCGTCTCCGCCGTCGCCATGCACGGCGACAAGTCCCAGCGCCAGCGCGAGAAGGCGCTCGCCAGCTTCGAGGCCGGCGACGTCACCACGCTCGTCGCGACGGACGTCGCCGCGCGGGGCATCGACGTCGACGGCATCTCGCACGTCATCAACTTCGACCCGCCCGCCGACCGCGAGGGCTACGTCCACCGCATCGGCCGCACCGGCCGCGCGGGACGCAAGGGCATCGGCGTGACGTTCTTCGGCCGCGAGCACCATCGCGACATCCAGAAGATCGCGCGCGACCTGCGCCTCGAGCGCGAGTTCGGCGACGCGGAGCGGATCGCCGCGTAGCTCCGCGGCGCGCTCAGCCGCGCGGCACGACGAAGGCCGCGATGGCGATGAAGTGCGCCAGCGCGGCGGCGATCACGAGCAGGTGGAACAGCTCGTGGAAGCCGAACACCGCCGGCCGGGGATCCGGCCGGCGGCGCGCGTAGATGATCGCCCCCGCGGTGTAGAGCAGGCCGCCCGCGAGGAAGAGCAGCGCGGGCGCGGCGCCCGCGCCGCGGATCAGCTCCGGGAGCAGTGCCGCCCCGACCCAGCCGAGCAGCACGTAGATCGCCGAGACGAGCCGCCGCGGCGCGCCGATCCACAGGAGCTTCAGCGCCACGCCGGTCAGGGCGCCGCCCCACACGATCGCGAGCACGACGGCCGGCATCGCGCCCTCGAGGCTCAGCACGATCACCGGCGTGTACGTCCCGGCGATGAACACGAAGATCATCGAGTGGTCCAGCCGGCGCATCCACGTGCGCACCGACGGGCGCCACGAGACGCGGTGGTACAGGGCGCTCGCGCCGAACATGCCGGCGAGCGCGGCGGCGTAGAGCCCGCCGACCGCGGCGGCCCGCCCCGACGGCGCCGTCCAGACCAGCACGGCGCCGGCGATCACGGAGGCCACGAACGCCCACTGGTGCAGCACCCCGCGCAGGCGCGGCTTGGGCTCGACCGGCCAGGGCTTCGGACGGGTGCTCGCTCGCGGCATCCGGTCAGGCTAGATGGTTGATTCCGCGGCCCGCGCCGCCGGCGGCGCCGTGGGATGATCATCCGGTGCCGAACCGCCGCGCCAAGCTCGAGATCGTCGCCCCGGCCGCGTCGCCGGAGGAGGCCGCCGCCGTCGTCGCGGCCGTCGAGCGCTTCCTGCGCGACACCGCGCCGCCGCCGGCCCCCGTGGACCCGCCGCCGAACCCCTGGGTGCGCGCCGCGCGCCTCGAGGCCGTCGAGCGGTTCCCGGACGCCGGGCTCCGGCCCTGAGCGCCGGCCTGCGCGCCCCGCACATCGCCTCCGACGCAGCCGGCACGCGGATGTAGTGTCGATCTCGCCGGTCCCCGTTCGTCGTCCGTATAGACGCCGGCGAGACGCGCCGGCCCGACGCCCAGGAGGCAGCCATGCCGCAGTACATGCTCCTGATCTACGACGACCCCTCGTCCAGCCCGGCGCCCGACAGCGCACAGGGCCAGCAGGAGTTCCAGGAGTACGGCATCTTCACCCAGGACATCCAGGAGAAGGGCCTGATGGTCACGGGCGCGCCGTTGCAGACCGTGGACACCGCGACCACCGTCCGGGTCCGCAACGGCGGCGAGGCGGTCCTGAGCGACGGCCCGTTCGCCGACACGAAGGAGTGGCTGGCCGGCTACTACATCCTCGACTGCGCCGACCTCGACACCGCGACGGCGCAGGCGGCGCGGATCCCCGCCGCGCGCCACGGCGCCATCGAGGTGCGCCCGATCATGGACATGCCGCAGATGTGAGCGCCCTCGCGGTCGAGCGGGCGTTCCGCGAGGAGTCCGGGCGCGTCCTGGCCACGCTCATCCGCCACCTCGGCGGAGACTTCGCGTTGGCCGAGGACGCGCTCCAGGACGCCCTGACGATCGCCCTGACGACGTGGCCGCGGGACGGCGTCCCGCCGAACCCCGGCGCGTGGATGACGGTCACCGCCCGGCGGCGGGCGATCGACCGCATCCGCCGCGAGCGGGCGCTCGCCGCCCGCGTGGAGACCCTCCGGACGCTCATGGACCTCGAGCAACAGGCCGAGCCGGAGCCGGAGCCCGACAGCGCCGTGCCCGACGACCGGCTGCGGCTGATCTTCACGTGCTGCCACCCGGCGCTCTCGCTCGAGGCACGGGTGGCGCTGACGCTGCGCATGCTCGGCGGGCTCGGAACCGCCGAGATCGCGCGGGCGTTCCTCGTGCCGGAGCCCACGATGGCCCAGCGGCTCGTGCGCGCCAAGCGCAAGATCGCCGCGGCCGGCATCCCGTACCGCGTGCCGCCCGACGACGCGCTGCCCGATCGCCTCGCCGGCGTGCTCGCCGTGCTCTACCTCGTCTTCAACGAGGGCTACGCCGCCAGCGACGGCGACCGCCTGGTGCGCGCCGACCTGTGCGACGAGGCCATCCGCCTCGCGCGGCTGCTCGCGGCCCTGATGCCCGACGACGCCGAGGCGGCCGGGCTGCTGGCGCTGATGCTCCTCCACGACTCGCGGCGCCGCGCTCGCACCGACGAGCACGGGCGCTTCGTCGCCCTGCCCGACCAGGACCGCGCCGCGTGGGACGCCCCGCGCATCGGCGAGGGGGTCGCCGCGCTCGACCGCGCGCTGCGGCTGCGCCGGCCCGGGCCCTACCAGCTGCAGGCGGCCATCGCGACGCTGCACGCCACCGCTCCAACCGCCGCCGACACCGACTGGCGCCAGATCGCCGCGCTGTACGGCCGGCTGAGCTGCCTCACCCCGTCCCCGGTGATCGAGGTCAATCGCGCGGTGGCGGTGGGCATGGCCGACGGACCCCGCGCCGGCCTCGCCGTCCTGGAGGGCGCGGAGGCCGACGCGGACCGGCGGCTGGGCTCGTACCAGCCCTTCCACGCCGCTCGCGCCGAGCTGCTGCGCCAGGCGGGCGATCGCGCCGGCGCCGCCGCCGCGTACGAGCGCGCGATCGCGCTCAGCGCCAACCACGTCGAGCGCACCGAGCTCGAACGCCGACGCGCCGCGATCGCGACCGGCTGAAACCCACGGGGTCATCCCGCACACCCGGCACTGGCCTTGGGCCGCCCGGTCAGGTAGGACAGGGTTTGCATCCAACCCGGCGGCGACCGTGCCGCCGCGCGCACCGAGGGGGTGAGCGCCGGAAGGCGCAGGGACGCACCAGCGAACTGCAAGAGGAGAGGAGCAGGACATGGCAGGAAACAAGGCCGTCGCCTACATCGAGCCGGGCAAGGTCGAGATCCAGGACATCCCGTACCCGAAGCTCGAGCTCCAGGACGGCCCCGGGGTCAACCCGGCCAACGTCGGGCGCAAGACACCGCACGGCGTGATCCTGAAGGTCGTCTCGACGAACATCTGCGGCTCCGACCAGCACATGGTCCGAGGCCGCACCACGGCCCCGGAGGGCCTCGTGCTCGGCCACGAGATCACGGGCGAGATCATCGAGAAGGGGCCCGACGTCGAGTTCCTCAGCGAGGGCGACCTCGTCTCGATTCCGTTCAACATCGCCTGTGGCCGCTGCCGCAACTGCAAGGAGCGCCACACCGGCGTCTGCGAGAACGTCAACCCCGATCGCCCCGGCTCGGCCTACGGCTACGTCGACATGGGCGGCTGGGTCGGCGGCCAGGCCGAGTACGTGCTCGTGCCCTACGCGGACTTCAACTGCCTGAAGTTCCCCGACAAGGACCAGGCGCTCGAGAAGATCCGTGACCTCACGATGCTGTCGGACATCTTCCCGAC
>JAXDHC010000293.1:0-4721 GCA_034664705.1 Solirubrobacteraceae bacterium | reverse complement strand
ACGCCGCACTGCGCCTTGCCGGCCGCGACGCGCGCGAGCACCTCGGGGTCGAAGGTCTCGATGTGGATGCCGACCGCGTCCACGCCCGCCCGGTGCACCTCGTCGAGCACCGCCAGGTCGTCGGGCGGCTCGAACTGGACCTGCACCGGCAGGCCGCAGGCCTCCTTGATCGCCGCCGCGCACCGGCTGATGTACAGCGCCCCGCGGTCACGGCGGTTCAGCGAGCCCGTCGTCAGCGTGACGTCGACGGCGCCGTCGAGATCGCGCGCCGCGGTCGCCACCTCCGCGAGCTGCGCCGGCGTCTTGACCGGGATCGTCTGCTCGCCGCGGGTCAGCTCGATCCCGCAGAACGCGCACTGCTCCGCCGTGTCCCAGTAGATGCACTTCTGCACGACCGTCGAGGCGATCGAGTCGAGGTGCAGCAGCGCGATCCTCCAGTACGGGATCCCGTCCGCCGTCTGCATGTCGTAGATCCTGGGCCGGCGCGGGACCCGCACGGGGCCGACGTCGTCGCCGCCGTGCAGCAGCTGGGCGCCGCGGTCGCTGAGCAGGAGCGTGTACGGCGAGTCGCTCGCGTACGCGGCGTGCATCGGCACGGTGAGCGGCAGGCCGCGCACGTAGATGAAGCCGGCGTCGGCCGGCCCGGCCCCACCGCGGCGCCCTTGCACGCCGTCGCCGCCGGTCTCGTCCTGCACGCGCACGCCGAGCGACTGCAGCTCGACGAGGAGCCGGCGGTCGTCGACGTCGAGGAGCGCGCGATCAGCCACGGCCGTCGTACAGCTCCTCGTAATTGCGCCAGAACACGCGCTCCTTGAGCTCCTGCGAGATCGTGCGGATGCCGTTGATCTTCCAGTACTCCGAGTCGAAGTCCGACCAGGGCTCGTCGGAGCCGAAGAAGACGCGATCGCCGCCGACGCCGGTCTTCTCGATCTCGGTGAGCAGCCAGCGCGCCCCGAATCCGATCGCCCAGGACGTGTCGGTGTAGACCTTGTAGCCGTCCTTGACCCACTGCAGGAACTTCGGGACCAGGCGGATGTGCCCGGACACGCCGCCGCCGAAGTGCACCAGGTAGATCTTGCAGCGCTTGCCGTAGCGCTCCACCAGCGGGATGAAGTTCGAGATGTCCGAGCTGCCGCCGGGGCTCGTGTGGAAGTGGAAGATGAGGTCGTGCTGCTCGCAGACGTCGAAGCACTCGTCGGCGAGCGCGCGCGTCTCCTCGTCCCAGGTGTCGGGGTCCGGGTTGCCGCCGAGCAGGAACGTCGTCTTCAGCGCCACGACGCGCGACTCCGAGGCCAGCTTCAGCGCCTTGCGGGTCATCTCGGCGTTCCGCGGCAGGAACGAGACCCAGATCCCGGCGAGGATCCGGTCGTTGCCCGTCGCCGCGTCCATGACGACGTCGTTGAGGTCGAACGAGATCTCGTGCACCGGCACGCCGTAGTTGGACATGACGAGCGCCCGCTCGACCTTGAACTCGTCCATGTGGTTCTTCACGAACTCGCCCGGCGAGCGGTAGTCGTAGACCGTCGGCTTCACCGGGTGCTCGAGGTCGTAGAACTTCCACGGCGGGATCTCCCCGATGTGGCAGTGCGCGTCGATGACGCGCTGCGGGTGCGTGGTGGCCATCGTCAGTCCTTTCCGAAGGTCGCCCGGGCCTGGGCGATGCGCGCCTCCCACTCCTCCTGCGTGGCGTAGCGCTGGGACGGCATCAGCGGCGGGGCGTCGACCAGCCAGGCGCCGGTCGCGGGGTCGAGCTGGACGACCTCGAGCTCGAACGTCGGCGCCGGGCGGTCGAAGTCCACCTGCGTCGAGGCGTGCAGCGCCCGCCCGCTGCGCACGTGCATCTCCAGCCGGTGCGAGCCCATCGGCGTGACGTCCTCGAACAGCGTCACCCACTCGGCGCCCTCGCGCTGCGCGGTCTCCAGGCGCTCGCGCGCGATCTCCTTGCCCCGCTCGCGGGTGATCTCCCGGTGGCGGTGGCAGAAGGCGGCGTCGCGCACCGCGGTGAGGTCCATGACGGCCCGCATGCTCGGCGGGCTGCGCTCGATCACCGCCGTGGCGATGTCGCGCCGCTCCTGCCACGCGGTCACGAGGTCGTCGTCGGTGCGCACGTCCGCCAGCTCCTCGACGATCGCGCGCACGACGGCGATGTACTGCTCGTAGATGGTCGGGTTGTGCATCACCGACGGGTAGATGCGCGCCTCCGCGCGCCGCCAGGTCGCGATGGCGTCCTCGCGGTGCATGGGTGGCGTCGGGTCCCGCCGGCTCAGCGCGTCACACCGTCCAGGTGTTCAGCTGGAAGGCCCGGTCGCGCCACGCGGTCAGGGCCGCGTCGAGCACGTCGAGCGGGTGGAACGGCTTGACCCCGTCGAGCAGGAAGTCCTCGGGGAAGCCGTAGAGCGCGCCGCACGCGAACCGGCACGCGTACACCGTCCCGCCCTCCTCGATGAACGTCCCGAGCTGGTTGTTGATGGCCATGTGGCCCGGGAACGCCTCGTCGCCGACCTTGGGGAAGCCGCGGGTCCCCGATGCCATGAGCACGCCCGGCCCGTACAGGACCAGGTTCGTCTTGAAGCCCTTGCGCACGAGCCGCGTCGTCGTGAGCAGGTTGACGAGCCCGACCGATCCCTCGTAGGGGACCGTGTGCATGAACGTGTAGGCCGACTCGCCCTCCTCGGCCTTCACATCGGGGAAGAGCTTCTCCTGTGTGTCGAAGAGCTCGGTGCCCGCAGGTGCTTCTGCGAGGTCGGTCTTTGCCACTTCGCACCCCCTTGGGGAGCCGTATGCCCGGCGCGTGCGCCGGCCGATCGTTTCGGATCGCGAACGCCTTTCTAACCCCGGCGCGGGGGCGAGTCAAGGCCGTTCCCCGGCTTTTCCGCCAGGGTGTCGGACCGAGAACGACCGGCGGTCCACCGGTGGGCGTTCACGATAGGAAACACGGAGGCGCTTGCATCGGGGTTTCCGATCCTGCACATTCCGTGTCGCAAAGGTGATGACCCAGCCCTACTTCGGCAACGAGATCGAGCACACGGTCTCCGAGCTCGGATCGAAGGTCGCCAAGGCGCGAGCCGAGCGCGGCTGGTCGCTCCAGCAGCTCGCGAACCGGTCAGGCCTCTCGCCCGCCTCGATCCACAAGATCGAGAAGAGCGGCATGACGCCGACCATCACGAGCCTCATGAAGCTCGCGGCGGCGCTCGGCAAGAGCGTGGGCTCCTTCATCGAGGAGTCCGAGGGCCTGCGCCCGGTGACGGTCACCCGCAGCGACGAGCGCCCGCGCCTGCACACCTCCAAGCAGGGGCTCGTCCTCAACAACATCTCCGGCCGTTACGGCCCCTTCTTCGTCGCCGGCGCCGAGGCGGAGGTCGAGCCCCACGCCGACAGCGGACCGGAGCCGATGATGCATCCCGGCGAGGAGCTCGTGCTGCTCGTCGAAGGCTCGATGCACTTCACCATCGACGGCGAGCGCTACGACCTCGAGGAGGGCGACTCGATCCACTTCCGCACCGCGTACCCCCACTCCTGGGCCAACCCGTCGGACCGCCCGGCGCGGGCGATCTGGCTGGCCATCCGCAGCTCCTGAGCGGCACGGGAGGATCGCGTTGCGGATCGTGATCGCGTTCGGGGGCAACGCCCTGGTGCGCGAGGACGAGCGCGGCACGTGGACCGAGCAGGCCGCCCACGCCATCGACGCGGCGCGCGCGATCGCCCGCGTCGCGCGCCGCCACGAGGTGATCCTCACGCACGGCAACGGGCCCCAGGTGGGCGCGCTCGCGCTGCAGCAGGCCAGCGGAGAGCCGCAGGCGCCCGCGCTCCCGCTCAACGTCCTCAACGCGATGACCCAGGGCGAGATCGGCTACCTGCTGCAGCAGGCGATCACCGCCGTCGACCCCACGCTGCCGACGGCCACGCTGCTGACCCGCGCACGCGTGGCCGCCGACGACCCGGCCTTCGACGAGCCCGGCACGAAGCCGATCGGCCCCTTCTACGACGAGGCGACCGCCCGGCGGCTGGCCGACGAGCGCGGCTGGGAGGTCGCCGCCGACGCCGGGCGCGGCTGGCGCCGCGTGGTCGCGAGCCCGCATCCCGTCGAGATCGTCGAGCAGCGGGAGATCGCCCTGCTCGCCCGCGCCGGCGTGCTCGTGATCGCCGGCGGCGGCGGCGGGATCCCGGTCGTCCGCCGCGACGGGCGCCTCGACGGCGTCGACGCCGTCATCGACAAGGACCGCTGCGCCGCGGAACTCGGCGCGGCGATCGAGGCCGACCTGCTCGTGCTCGTCACCGGCGTCGAGCGCGCCGCGCTGGGGTTCGGCACGCCGGAGCAGCGCGCCATCGTGCGCCTCACGGTCTCCGACGCGCTGCGCCACCTCGATGCCGGCGAGTTCGCGCCGGGCAGCATGGGCCCCAAGGTCGAGGGCGCGGCGCGGTTCGTCGCCACGCGCGGCCACGCCGTCATCACCGACGCCGCGCACGTCGCCGCCGCGCTCGACGGCGACGAGGGCACGTGGATCGTGCCCGACGCCGAGGGTCCCTCGCTGCTCGCCCCGGCGCCGGTGCCGGCGTGAGCTGGCAGGTGCGCACGCTGCCGGACCGCTACGCCGACAGCGTGCGGCTCATGGGCATCGCCCGCACGCTGCGCGGCCGCGACGGCGTCGCGGCGTGCGAGGTGGCGATGGGGACGCCCGCCAACCTCGCCGCGCTCGCCGACCTGGGCGCCGACGCGCAGG
>JAXDHC010000292.1:0-4895 GCA_034664705.1 Solirubrobacteraceae bacterium | reverse complement strand
CGCGGTCGAGCATCAGCGCCTCGATCACCACGCGCGCAACGTCGGGCCGGCCCAGCACGCGCTCGACCTTCGGCGCGCCGCGGCGCGCGGTGCCAGAGCGGACCAGGACGAGGTCGCCCGGGCGCGCGTCGCGCACGCGGTCGAGGTTGACGCGGCGCCCGCGCTCGAAGAACGGCTCGCCGATCAGGAAGCGCCCGCGCTGCTCGAGCAGCACGACGCGGGGGACGTCGAGCTCGGCGTCGCGGTCGTGGTCGCGCGGCTGGCGGCCGTGGCGCCGCGCTACGGGCGGCATGACGGCGCCAGGACGGCGAGCGCGCCGCTCAGGGCCTCGTCGCGCTTCGTCTTCGGGTCATCCTTCGCCTGCACATCAGGCTGGATACCCGTTCCTGGCGTTACGCCCCTCCCGCCGAGGTTGCGCCCGTTGGGCGTGAAGTACTGACCGGCGGTGATGTCGAGCGCGCCGCCGTTGGAGAGCTCGATGACCTCCTGGAAGACGCCCTTGCCGAAGGTCCGCGTGCCGACCACCTTCGCGCGCTTGCGGTCCTGCAGCGCGCCGGTGACGATCTCCGAGGCCGAGGCGGTCCCGCGGTTGACGAGCACGACGACCGGCTGGCTCGGCAGGACGGCGCGCCCGGTCGCCCGCAGCGTCCGCTCGGGCACCGTGCGCCCGCGCGTCGTGACGATCGGCCCGTCGGTCAGGAACGCGCTGGCGACGAGCTGCGCCTCGCTGACGAGCCCGCCGCCGTTGTCGCGCAGGTCGAGGACGAAGACCTTGGCGCCGCGCCGCTGCTGGCGGCGCAGCGCCGCGTACACCTCGGCGTGGGCGCCGGAGCTGAACTGCGCGAGGTGGACGACGCCCGCGCGGCACGTGCCGGCGCGCGCGCTCTTCGAGGCGACCGCGGGCACCGACACGGTGCTGCGCGTGATGATCTTCGTCCGGCGCCTGCCGTCGTGGAGCCACGTCACCTTGACGTCGGTGCCGGGCGGGCCCTTGATGAAGGACACCGACTCGTCCTGGTTGCGGCCCATGAGCGACCGGCCGGCCGCCTCGACGATGATGTCGCCCGCCCGGATGCCCGCGCTGTCGGCCGGCGACCGGTCGTAGACGACCTCGACCCGCAGGCCGCGCCGGTCCTCGCTCACCGCGAGCCCGATGCCCGAGAACTCGCTGTTCTGGGACTGCTTGAACTGGCGGTACTCCGCGGGCGCGAAGTAGTTCGAGAACCGGTCGTCGAGCTTCCCGACGAGGCCGTCGATCGCGCTGTCGGCGAGCCGGTCCTCCGGGATCTCCCGGTAGTAGCTGTCGTGGACGCGGTCGATCGCCTCCTTGACCACCGCGGCGTGCTCGTCGACGAGCGCCGAGCGCAGCGGTCCCGGCAGCCATGCCGGGTGACTGCCGCCGAGCCAGGTGCCGCGCGCGAGCAGCACCACCGTGCCCGCCAGGACGGCGGGCACGCGGACGAGACGGCGGCGCTGACGCACGTTCCGAAGGGTACGAGGCGCCTGTCAGCTTTCGGTCAGACGCGCAGGAAGCGCCGCAGCGACATACCCGAGCCGGCCGCGCTCACGCCGATGGCGGCGACCAGCAGCAGGCCGATGAGCAGCCCGAAGTTGATGGTGTTCGGCGCGGCGAGCAGGGCGAACTGGTCGATGAGCGGATCGAGCAGTGCCACCTTGCCCACGAGCAGCAGGGCGATCGCCATCGCCCCGCCCAGCGCCCCGAGGACGACGCCCTCGATGACGAACGGCCAGCGGATGAACGAGTCCGTCGCGCCCACGAGCTTCATGACCTCGACCTCGCGGCGGCGCGAGAAGAGCGACAGGCGGATCGTGTTGGAGACGAGCAGCACGGAGGCGACCACGAGCAGGACGGCCAGCAGGCCGGTCGTCAGCTTCACGACGCGCGTGGCGACGAGGATCTTCTGGGTCTCGTCGCGCGAGTTCTTGACCGTCTCGATCGCCGGGTCGATCGTCGTGCGCCCGCCGCCGGGAGCCGACGGCGCCAGCGCGTTGCGCAGCGCGAGCGCGTTGTCGGGCTTGTCCGGGGTGACGCGGAACGTGTCCGGCAGCGGGTTGGAGCCCAGCAGGTCGTACGCCTCGGGGTAGCGGCGTCGCTGCTCGGCGAGCGCCGCGCTCTTGGAGACGTACTGCACGTGGCCGACGTGGTCGACCTTGTCGGCCAGCGCCCGGCGCACCCGCTCGACGTCGGCCTTGTCGGCGGTCGTCTTCAGGTACACGTTGACGAGCACGCGGTCGCGGATGTCGTTGGCCGCGCCGGTCGTCGCCTGGACGATCGGGATGAAGACGCCGAGCACGAGGACGGTGACCAGGACCGACGCCATCGCGGCGAAGCTCGGCACGGCGTTGCGCGACATCGAGCGCACCGCCTCGCGGAGGAAGAAGCCGATGCGCATCAGTCGCGGAAGGCGTCGTCGAACAGGTCGCCGGGCTGCGCGACGCGCAGCGGCTCGGGCGCCGGCTCGCGCAGCAGCGCGCCGAACTCCGCGGTGGTGATGTCGCGCGGCGCGTACTGGCCGCCGACCTCGTCGCGGACGATCCGCCCGCGGCTGAGCTCGATGACCCGCCGGCGCATGCGGTCGACCATCGCGTTGTCGTGGGTGGCCACCACGACGGTCGTGCCGGTGAGGTTGATGCGGTACAGCAGCTGCATGATGCCGACCGAGGTCTCGGGATCGAGGTTGCCGGTGGGCTCGTCGGCCAGCAGCAGCGGCGGGTGGTTCACGAACGCGCGCGCGACCGAGACGCGCTGCTGCTCGCCGCCGGAGAGCTGGTCGGGGAAGCTGTGCAGCTTCGTCGAGAGGCCGGTGAGCCGCAGGATGTCGGGCACCTTCGCGCGGATGTCCTTGCGCGTGCCGCCGGTGACCTGAAGGGCGTAGGCGACGTTGTCGTGCACCGTGCGGTTCGGCAGGAGCTTGAAGTCCTGGAAGACGACGCCGAGGTTGCGGCGGTAGTACGGGACCTTCTTGCGCGTGATGTCAGCGAGGCTGCGGCCGGCGACGCGGATGGTCCCCGAGCTCGGCTCGAGCTCCTTCAGCAGGAGGCGCATGACGGTCGACTTGCCGCTGCCGGTCGAGCCGACGAGGAAGACGAACTCGCCGCGGCGGATCGTAAAGGGGACGTCGTCGAGCCCGGTGTCGCCGCTCGCGTAGACCTTCGTCACCCGGGAGAAGTCGATCACCACCGGGCGCGGCGTCGGCTGGGCGGCGGCGAGGTCCTCGCGCGCGCGGATGTCGGCTTCAGTCGTGGCCATCTTCGATGCGAGGTTAGCCGCGGGGGGCCGGTTCCCCTGCCGCTCCAGGGCGCCTGCAAGGCCCGTTGCACCGGACCGCTATCGTCAGCGTCGATGCCGCAGATCACCTCCTCCACCGCGCCCAACGGGCTCCCGATCCACCGCGTGGCCCTCGAGGGAACGCGCGCCACGACGATCCTCGTCGCGTTCGACGCCGGCGCGCGGACCGAGCGCCCGGACGAGAACGGCATGGCGCACTTCCTCGAGCACCTCGTGTTCAAGGGCGGCGAGATCTACGACGACTACCGCAAGGTCAACGAGACGGCCGAGCGCATGGGCGGATCGCTCAACGCGTACACGAGCCACGACCTCGTCGCCTTCCACATCACCGTGCGCGCGGAGTCGGCGATGGAGGCGATCGACCTCCTGACCGACTTCGTCGGCCGGCCGAAGATCGACGCCGCCGAGCTCGACCGCGAGCGCGGCGTGGTGATCCAGGAGATCCAGCGCTACAAGGACCAGCCGTCGATGGTCGCCGAGGAGATCATCGACGAGGCCGCGTTCGGCGACCATCCCCTGGGCCGCACCGTCCTGGGCCCCGAGGAGCACCTGCGGAGCTTCACGCGCGCGGGCATCGTCGCCTTCCGCGAGCGCCGGTGGTCGGGCCGGCGCGGCGGGGCGTTCATCGTCGGCAACCTCGAGCACGTCGACGAGGACGGCGCGGTGTCCGAGCGCTTCGCGCGGTTCCCCGAGCTTCCGGTGCCCGAGGCCTACGAGGCCGCGCCGCCGTTCGAGCCGCGGACGCTCGTCGAGCAGCGCGACACGAACCAGTCGCACCTGCGCATGAGCTACCGCCCCGACGTCGACGTCTCCGACCCGCGCGCCCGGGCGGCCTTCACGATCTACTCGACGCTGCTCGGCGGCTCGATGGGCTCGCGCCTCTTCGACGAGATCCGCGAGCAGCGCGGCCTCTGCTACTCCGTCTGGGCCGGCGATCACGCCTACGCCGACGTGCCGGTGCTGCAGCTCGGCGCCGGCCTCGAGTCCGGCAAGTGCGTCGAGGCCTACACGCGCATGCGCGAGATCGTCGCCGAGCTGCACGCCGATGGGCCGACGCAGGAGGAGGTCGAGCGCGCCCGCGCGTACGCGGCCGGCCGGCGGGTCCTGGCGTTCGAGAACACCAACGCGGTGGCGCGCTACGCGGCCAACCAGACGATCGTGTTCGGCGAGGACATCGACCCCGACAGCGCGATCGCCCTGCTCGACGAGGTCACCCCCGCCCAGGTCGCCGAGGCCGCCCGGTCGGTCGATCCGGAGCGGCTGGCGGTCGGCCTCGTCGGGCCGCATGACGCCGACGACTTCTAGCCGAGCGGGGCCGCCCGTGGGAATCCGCCTTCCCGTGGCGGGTTCCCTGCGCCAGAATGCGCACGTGGCCGTTGCCGAGGACGTGAATCGGCGTGAGCTGGACCGCTACGTCCAGCGCGTCGGTGACCGCTGGCCGCTCCAGCGCGCGATGCTGGGCGGCGCGCGGATCGAGGACCTGCAGGGCGCGGGCCGGCAGCGCGAGCGCGGCCCCGAGTTCGTCGTCGTGCTCGTGTCGGAGTTCTTCGACGGCGTGCCGTGGCTGGAGCGCGTCTACCAGGCG
>JAXDHC010000291.1:0-9745 GCA_034664705.1 Solirubrobacteraceae bacterium | reverse complement strand
CCGCCGGCCAGGAGACGCATCCGATCGAGTACCCCGACATCCCGCGCGCGACGTTCTGCACGCCGAACGTCGGCTCGTTCGGGCTGACCGAGGAGCAGGCGCGCGAGGCCGGCCACGACGTCGTCGTGGGCAAGCTGCAGTACGGCGCGGTCGGCGCCGGCACCGTCTACGGCGACCGCGGCGGCCTCGTGAAGATCGTCGGCGACGCGAAGTACGGCGAGCTGATCGGCGGCCACATCGTCGGCACGCGCGCCACCGAGCTCATCCAGGAGCTCGTGAACGTCAAGGCCCTCGAGGGCGGCTACCGCGAGGTCGCCCGCATCGTCCACGGCCATCCGACGCTGTCCGAGGCGGTCATGGAGGCCGCCCGCGCAGCCGACGGCTGGCTCATCCACGGGTAGGTGGTCGTGGCCGACGGGCCGGCCTTCTACTTCGACCTCGGCAGTCCCGATGCGTACCTGGCTGCCGAGCGCGTCCTGCAGACGATGCCCGTGGCGACGGAGTGGGTGCCCATCCTCGCGCGCGACCTCCCCGGCGCGGAGCACTACGACGCCTTCCGCTGCGCCGAGGAGCGCGACATCGTCCTGGCCCGGTTCGGCGAGGAGGTCGGCCGCCGCGGGCTGCAGCCCCTGCGCTGGCCCGATCCGTTCCCGTTCGACAGCACGCTGGCGATGCACGCCGCGACCTACGCCAAGCAGATCGGCCGCACCGTCGCCTTCGGCCTGGCGGCGTTCCGCCAGGCGTTCGCGGGCGGCCGCGCGCTCGACGCCGACACCGTCCTGATCGCCGCCGCCGCCTGCGAGATGCATCCCGCGGCCGTCCTCAAGGCCGTCGAGCTGCGCTCCGTGCGCGAGGAGCTCGCCCGCCGGACCGCCGAGGCCGCCGCCCTGGGCGTGCGCGACGTGCCCGCCATCGTCGTCGGCGGGCAGGTCTTCCACGGCGACGCCGCGCTGCCGGGCGCCGCCCGCGCCGCGGCGGCATGAGGGCGAAGGCCGCCTACCGGATCCTCGTCGGCCGCGACACGGTCGAGGTGGTCGACATCGCCGACGGCGAGACGGTGCTCCTGTGGGACCTCGCGCCCCGCCAGGTGCGCCGCTTCGCCCGCGTCGTGCGCGAGGAGCTCAACGCGCTGCCCGCGGACGAGTTCCTCGCCCGCTGGACGCGCGTCCAGGGGCCCGACGACCTGTGAGGCTGACCGCCGAGCAGGCCCGCAGCCGGCGCGTGCGCGGCCAGCGCCTGCACGAGCGCGCGCCGCGCGACGCGATGCTCGGGGTCGCGGGCGCGCTGTGCGGCGTGCACGCGCAGCTCATGTCCTCGGCCGAGCTGGCGCTGTGGGCGCGCGTCGAGGGCCTGCGGCCCGGCGACCTCGGCCGCGCGCTGTGGGAGGAGCGCACGCTCGTCAGGACGTGGGCGGTCCGGGGCACGCTGCACCTGCTGCCCGCCTCCGAGTTCGGGCTGTGGCTCGCCGCGCTCGGCACGTACCGCCACTACCTGCGCCCGAGCTGGTTCAAGGCGTTCGGCATCAGCCCCGAAGAGCTCGAGGCGCTGATCGCCGCAGTCTCCGAGGCGCTGCGCGACCGCACGCTCACGCGGACCGAGCTGGCGGTCCAGGTGACGCAGGTCACCGGATCGCCCGAGCTCAGCGCGAAGCTCGAGGAGAGCTGGGGCGCCTACCTCAAGCCCGCGGCGTTCCAGGGGCACCTCTGCTTCGCGCCCAGCGCCGGCCAGAACGTGCGCTTCACGCACCCCTCGACCTGGCTGGCCGAGCTCGAGATCGCCGACCCCGGCACCGCGGTCGCCGAGGTCACGCGCCGCTACCTGCACGCCTACGGCCCCGCCAGCCGCGAGGACTACGGCCGCTGGTGGGGCATCTCCCCCGCCGAGGCGCTCACGCGCCTCCGCGCGCTCGGCGACGAGCTGACCGAGGTCGACGTCGACGGGCGGCGCGGGTTCATGCTCGCCGCCGACGCGGCGGAGGCGGCGGGCCGCGAGGCGACCGGCTCGGTGCGCCTCCTGCCCGCCTTCGACCCCTACGTCGTCGGCTCCTCGCGCGACGACGTCGACGTGCTCGCCGCCGAGCACAAGGCGCGCGTGCACCGCCCGCAGGGCTGGATCTCCCCCGTCCTGCTCGTCGAGGGGCGGATCGAGGGCGTCTGGCGCCACGAGCGTGGCGGCGGGCGGCTCGCCGTCGAGATCAGGCCGTTCGGCGCGCCGGGCGACGACGTGCGCGCCGCCGCCGAGGCGGAGGCCCGCCGGCTGTCCGCCTTCCTCGGCGGCGAGCTCGAGCTCACCTGGTCCTGACCGAACCGTCGAACGCCGCGGCGAAGCGCGGTAGCCTGCGGGCCGATGGCGGAGCATCCGCTTCCCGAGCCGGACGTCGCTCGCGAGTGGCTTCAGACCATGATGCTCATCCGCCGCTTCGAGGAGCGCGCGGGCGAGATGTACGCGAAGGCGAAGATCGGCGGCTTCCTGCACCTGGCCATCGGCGAGGAGGCGACGATCGTCGGATCGGCGCGCGCGATGCGCGACGACGACTACCTGATCTCGACGTACCGCTCGCACGGCCACGCGATCGTGCGCGGCACGAGCCCCGACAACGTCATGGCCGAGCTCTTCGGCCGCGTCGACGGGGTCTCCAAGGGCCGTGGCGGCTCGATGCACATGTTCGACCTCGAGCGGCGCTTCATGGGCGGCTACGGGATCGTCGGCGGCAACCTGCCGATCGCCGCGGGCATCGCGCTCGGCTCCGACTACACGGGGACCGACGACGTGACCCTGTGCCAGTTCGGCGACGGCGCGGCCAACCAGGGGACCTTCGGCGAGGCGCTGAACCTCGCGGCCCTCTGGCACCTGCCGGTCGTCTTCATGGTCACGAACAACCAGTTCGGCATGGGCACCGCGCTCGCGCGCCACTCGGCGGTCACCGACCTGCACAAGCGCGGCGAGGGCTTCGGCGTGCCCGGCATGCGCTGCGACGGGATGGACGTCGTCGACACGTTCCACGTCACGACCGAGGCGCTGCGGTGCGCCCGTGAGGAGCGCCGGCCGGTCCTCGTCGAGGCGATCACGTACCGCTTCCGCGGCCATTCGATGGCCGACCCCGAGGAGTACCGCACCAAGGAGCAGGTCGCGGAGTGGCGCGAGCGCGACCCGATCGCGACGTTCGGCCGGCGCCTCGTCGACGAGGGCGCGCTCGGCGAGGAGGACGTCGAGGAGCTGGACCGGCAGGCGGTCGCATGGGTCGACGAGGCCGTGGCCTTCGCCGACGCCTCGCCGCATCCCGAGCCCGAGTCGCTCTACGACGACATCTACGTGCTCGGCGGCCAGGTCCGCGGGTGGTACTCGGTCGACGAGCGCTCCGCCGGCGTCCACCGCGGCGAGGACGAGCGCGAGATGGCCCAGGACGGCGCGCGGCGCGAGCAGTTCGCCGCCGCCGTCGAGAGCCAGAGCGGCGACGTCGGCGGCGCGGGGAGCGGGCCCTCGGACGCCGCCCAGGACGCCGGCAAGGACGACGACGCGCCCGACGAGGCGGAGGAGTAGGCATGGCGACGGTCCAGGAGCCCGAGCGGCAGGCCGAGCGCGGCACGCGGACGATCCGCTACCGGGAGGCGCTCAACGAGGCGCTGCGCGAGGAGCTCCAGCGCGACGAGCGCGTGTTCCTCATGGGCGAGGACATCGGCGTCTTCAACGGCGCCTTCAAGGTCACGGCGGGCCTGCTCGAGGAGTTCGGCGAGCGGCGCGTCCGCGACACGCCGATCTCGGAGAACACGATCGTCGGCATGGGCGTCGGCGCGGCGATGACCGGCCTGCGCCCCGTCGTCGAGCTCATGACGGTCAACTTCTCGCTGCTGGCGATGGACCAGATCGTCAACTCGGCCGCGCACATCCGGTACATGTTCGGCGGCCAGGTGTCGGTCCCGCTCGTCGTGCGCATGCCCCAGGGCGCCGGCCACCAGCTCGGCCCGACGCACTCGCACAGCTTCGAGGCGCTGTACCTGCACGTGCCGGGGCTGCTCGTCGCCGTGCCCGCGACGCCCGCGGACGCGAAGGGGCTGCTCAAGGCGGCCATCCGCGACGACAACCCGGTCGTCTTCATCGAGCACGAGTACCTCTACGGCCAGCGCGGCGAGGTGCCGGACACCGACGACCACGTCGTCGACTTCGGCCACGCGGCGATCCGCCGGGAGGGCGCCGACGTGACGATCGTCGGCATCTCGCGCATGGCGCTGACCGCCGAGCGCGCCGCGGAGACCCTCGCCGAGGAGCACGAGGTCGAGGCCGAGGTGATCGACCCCCGAACGCTCCGTCCGCTCGACCTCGACACGATCCTCGAGTCGGTGCGCAAGACCAACCGCTGCGTGATCGTCGAGGAGGGATGGCCGCACGGCGGCGTCGGCGCGAACATCGCGGCGCTCGTGCAGGAGCAGGCGTTCGACGATCTCGACGCCCCCGTGGGCCGCGTCACCGGCGCCGACGTCCCCATGCCGTACTCCAAGCCGCTCGAGCAGATCGCGTTCCCGCACGAGCCCCAGGTCGTCCAGGCGGTCCTGGCCACCTTCCGGGACCTCTGATGCACGGCTCAAAGAACGTCCGCGAGCGCCGATGACCTCGGCGTGTCGTCGTTCGCGGCTCCCGTTCCCGTCCCCTCCGCCGCCCTCGACGAGCGGTTCCTCGACCTGACGCCGGACATCGCCGCGGCGCTGGACGACGACGGGCAGATCGTCTGCGCCAACCCGGCGCTGCGCACGCTGATGGGGCTCGCGGACGGCGCCCCGGTCGGGGCCCACGTGGCGGACCTCGTGCATCCCGACGATCACGCGGCGCTCCGCGCGCACTGGGAGGATCTCGCCGACGGAACGGCGGCCTCCGCGGAGCTCGCGCTGCGCGTCGGCCCGCCGGACGGACCGCACCGCTGGTTCCTGCTCGGCCTCGTGGCCGACCGCGAGCGCTCGCTCGTCTACGCGATGGGCAAGCCCATGGAGGACCGCCACGCCGAGACCGAGCGCCTGCAGGACATGGAGGAGCGGTTCGTCACCGCCTTCGACAACTCCCTGATCGGGATGTCGATCACGAGCCTCGACGCCCGGTACGTCCGCGTCAACGACGCGTTCGCCCGGATGCTCGGGCGCTCGGCCGGCGAGATCGCCGGCATGCACGTCAGCGAGGTCGGGGTCGCCGACGGGGCGACGGCGGACGCCGAGATGGTGCGCCGGCTGCTCGCCGACCCCAAGGCGATCCTGCCGGGCGAGAAGCGCTACGTCAGGGCGGACGGGAGCGAGCTGCTCGCCGCGATCAGCGTCTCGACGGTCGCCGGGCCCGACGGGGAGCCCCAGTACTTCATCGCCCAGATGGTCGACATCACCGAGCAGCGCAGCACCGAGCGGGCGCTGGCCGAGAGCGAGCGCCGCTTCCGCACGCTGGCGTCCGCCTCGCCGTCGGGCATCTTCTCGACCACCCTCGACGGCCGGATCCTCTACGCCAACGGGCGCCTCGTCGAGATCTTGGGCCTCGACGCCGGCGAGCTCGACGGCCACCGCTGGCTCGAGCGGGTCGAGCCCGCGTGGCAGGATCGCCTGCGGCTCGCCGTCGCGTCGGTGGCCGACGGCTTCGGCCCCGTCGCGATGGACGTCCGGCTCGACGACCGCGCCGGCGCGCGCTGGGCGCGGGTGAACATCGCCGCCATGTTCGAGGCCGACGAGGCCGCCGGCTTCGTCGGCACCGTCGAGGACGTCACCGAGAGCGTCGAGGCGCGGGCGGCGCTCGCCGCCCGTGAGGCCGAGTTCCGCGCCATGGCCGAGCACTCCGGCGACTTCCTCTCACGCCACGACGCCGACGGCCGCTACCTGTACGCGTCGCCGGCCAGCGAGGCGGTGCTGGGCTACCGCCCGGAGGAGCTCGTGGGGCGGACCGCGTGGGAGCTCGGCTGCATCCACCCCGACGACGCCGAGGCGGCCCGTTCGCTGCGCGCGGTGGTCGACGGCCGCGAGAAGCTCGCGACCGCGGACTTCCGCGTCATCCGCCGCGACGGCGCGATCGGCTGGCTGGAGACCACGGTGCGCGCGCTGCCCAGCACCGACGGCGTCCCGCCGCAGATCGTGGCCGTCAACCGCGACGTGTCCGCGCGCAAGTCGGCGGAGGTCCGCCTCGCCCACCAGGCGATGCACGACGACCTCACCGGACTGCCGAACCGCTCGCTCTTCCTCGACCGGCTGGAGCAGGCGCTCCATCGCGCCCGGCGCTCCGGGGACGGCGTCGCCGTCCTGTTCGTCGACCTCGACCGCTTCAAGCTGATCAACGACTCCTTCGGCCACGCGGCCGGGGACCGCCTCCTGTGCGACGTCGCCGCGCGCCTGAGCACGGCGCTGCGCCCGTCCGACACGATCGCCCGCTTCGGCGGCGACGAGCTCACGGTCCTGTGCGAGGACGTGACCGGGGAGACGTTCGCGCGCGGCATCGCGCACCGCATCGCGGAGCTGTTCGACGAGCCGTTCACCGTCGAGGACAGCGAGGCGTTCCTCCAGGCGAGCATCGGCATCGCGATCGGCGCCGGCGACGCCAGGCCGGAGGATCTCATCCGCGACGCCGACGCTGCGATGTACCGGGCCAAGGATCGCGGGCGCGGACGCGTGGAGGTCTTCGACGAGGCGATGCGCCGCGACGCCCGCGACCGGGTCGCCACCGAGAGCGCCCTCCGCCGCGCCATCGAGCGCGAAGAGCTGCACATCCACGTGCAGCCGGTCGTCGCGATCGGCGACGGGCGAATCCAGGGCTTCGAGGCGCTCGTCCGCTGGCAGCACCCCGAGCGCGGGGTCGTCGCGCCCGGCGAGTTCATCCCGCTGGCCGAGGAGACCGGCCTGATCGTGCCGATCGGCAACTGGGTGCTCCGCGAGGTGTGCCGCACCCTGCGCCGCTGGCGCACGGAGCTCGGGGTCGAGTGGGTGCAGTGCAGCGTCAACCTGTCGGTCCGCCACCTGAAGCAGCCCGACCTCGTCGCCACCGTGCGCCACGCGCTGCGCGAGTTCGACGTGCCTCCCGACCGCCTGATCCTCGAGATCACCGAGAGCGCCGTCATGGAGACCGGCGCCGGCAGCGTGGAGACGCTCGACCAGCTCAAGGCGCTCGGCGTTCGGCTCGCGCTGGACGACTTCGGCACCGGGTACTCGTCGCTCGCGCACCTGCACCGCTTCCCGCTCGACGTGCTGAAGATCGACCGCAGCTTCACCGCGGCGCTCGGCGACGACCACCAGGGCGCCTCGATCGCGGGCGCGATCGTGTCGCTCGGGCACGCGCTCGGCCTCGTCACGGTCGCCGAGGGGATCGAGGACGTCGCCCAGCAGCGCGCCATGGAGCGCATGGGCTGCACGCTCGGCCAGGGCTACCTGTTCGCGCGGCCGCAGCCGCCCGAGGCGTTCGACGACGTGCTTCGCGCCGACCCGCGCCCGTAGCCGCCGGTCAGAGGCGCCCGTCGGCGACCCGCTCCACGACTCGCGTCGTGAGCCGGTGCAGCGCGCGCACCGCCGTCTCGAGGTCCTCCGGGCGCGTGTCCTCCAGGCGGGTGTGGCTGAGCCCCCCGAGGCTCTGAACGAAGAGCATGACCGCGGGCACGCCGGCGCGGGCGACCTCGGCCGCGTCGTGCAGTGCGCCGCTGAACAGGCGCCGCCCCGCGCCCGTCACCTCGCGCGAGACCTCCTCGGCCAGGTCGACGAGCCGCTCGTCGAAGGGCACGGGATCGATGCCCCAGATCCGCGTGAACGCGATCTCGACGCCCTCCTCGGCGGCGATCCGCCCCGCCGCCTGGCGCAGCTCTCGGAGCATGGTGGCGAGCGTCGCCGCGTCGGGGTGGCGCTGGTCGACGACGAGCTCGCACTCGCCGGGCACCGCCGTCGGGATCCCGGGCCGCACCCGCACGTCGCCGACCGTCGCGCGGCTGTCGGCGTCCGGCACGCCGTCGCGGACGGCGAGCACGAGCTTCGCGGCCGCGACGAGCGCGTCGCGCCGGCTGTCCATCGGGAACGCGCCGCCCTGCACGGCCTGGCCGCGGACGCGCACCGCGTGGCGCTCGACGCCCGCGGTCCCGGTGACGACGCCCACCGCCAGGCCCTCGCGCTCGAGCACCGGCCCCTGCTCGATGTGGAGCTCCAGGTAGGCGGCGGCGCGGGCGAGCCGCTCCCCGCTGCGCGACGCGGCGCCCAGGTCGACGCCGTGCGCGGCGAGCGCGTCGGCGAGCGCCACCCCGTCGTGGTCGCGCAGCTCCGCGACGTCCGCGGGGTCCACCGTGCCGGCGGTCATCCCCGAGCCGAGCAGGCTGCGCCCGAAGCGCGCGCCCTCCTCGTCGGCCCAGTCCACGAGCGCGACGCTGACCGGCGGCTCGCCGGCCGCGGCGAGGGCCCGCAGCACCTCGAGCCCGGCGAGGACGTCGAGCGACCCGTCGAGCCAGCCGCCGTCCGGCACCGAGTCGATGTGCCCGCCGAGCAGGACGGTCCGCTCGGACGCGCCGCGCAGGACCGCCCACAGGTTGCCCGCCTCGTCGACGTCGACCGCCACCGGCAGCGGCTCGAGCTGCTCGCGCAGCCAGGTGCGCGACCGCGCCCACGTGCCGGTCCACGCGACGCGCTGGGCCCCGCGCTCGTCCTCGGTGAGCTCGCGCAGCGCCCGCAGGTCGGCGACCGCGCGCGCCGGCTCCAGGGCCCCGGCGCCGGCCGTGTCGGTCACGCCCATCGCCGCGCGACCATACCGCCCGCGCGGGCGGGCGGACCAGCCGCGCAGGACTTCGCGCGCGGTGGGCGAACCCCGATCGCGCACGGGCCCTGGCGGCCCACGAGAACGAGTGAGGGGGAATCCCACCATGCCCAAGCGCACCACGAAGGCCGAGACCACCGCGACGAAGCGCGTCGCCCGCGTCGCCAAGGCCACCCGCCGGCCGCGGGCCGCGAAGGCCGAGCCGGTCGCCCCGGCCCCCACGCAGGAGGAGATCGCCCTGCGCGCCTACGAGATCCACCAGTCCGGCACGGGCGGCGACGCGCTCGAGCACTGGCTGCGCGCCGAGCGCGAGCTCGTCGCCGTCTGAGACCACGGGCCGCCGTCGCGGCCTCGGCCGGGCGCGACCGCGCGAGGCCGCACGCGGACCCGCGTGTAGCATCGCTGCCATGCCCGACGTCGTCATGCCGCGCCTCTCCGACTCCATGGAGGAGGGCACGATCCTCAAGTGGCTCAAGCCCGACGGCGACGAGGTGGCCAAGGGCGAGGAGCTCGTCGAGATCGAGACCGACAAGGCGACGATGACCTACGAGTCCGACGCCGAGGGCACCCTGGAGATCGTGGCCGAGGAGGGCTCGACGCTCGCCATCGGCGAGGTCATCGCCCGCATCGGCGAGGGCGCCGCACAGCCGTCGGGCCAGGCGGCCGAGGGCGGCGAGCGCGAGGACGCCGCGGACGGCGACGGCGACGGCGACCGGTCCGGCGCGACGACGGCGACCGCGGCGCGGGACGACGCCGCGGCCGCCACGAACGGTGCAGACGCCGCGCCCGAGAAGGCCGGCGCCGACGAGCCCGCCGACGCCGACGCCGAGGCCGGCGACGAGGAGCAGGTCGCCGCGGCGCCGCGGGCCCAGGCGCGCGCGCCGGAGGCCGAGCAGGCGCCGGCGCCCGACGGCAACGGCGGGCGCACGAAGGCCTCGCCGGTGGCGCGGCGGATCGCCCGCGAGCACGGCGTCGACCTGTCGGCGCTCCAGGGCAGCGGGCCGGG
>JAXDHC010000290.1:0-10668 GCA_034664705.1 Solirubrobacteraceae bacterium | reverse complement strand
TGCTCATCGCCTTCGGGGTCGCCAACGACGACCGGGTGGCCGTCGACTACCTCGTCGTGTCGCGCGAGTCGCCGCTGATCCTCGTGATCGGCGTCAGCGCGCTGCTGGGCGCGCTCGCCGGCGCGCTGATCGCCCGGCGCCGCAAGCGCTGACCCATCCGCCGGCGCGGGGGCTCAGCGGCCGCCGCCGCCGGCGCCGACCGCCCGCCGCGCCGCGGGGTCCCAGCGCCAGGCCGGTCGCGGGCCGGTGACGTGCGTGCCGCCGATCCAGCGGTCGAGGGGCACGAGGTCCGTGCGGTCGGCGCGGCCGGCGAGGACGTCGCGACCGGCGTCGGTCAGCTCGACCTCGCGTGCCGCGAAGCCGTCGGCGGCGAGCGGGGGCGGCGGTCCGAGCGCCTCGCCACCGGCGGCCTGCACGAGCGGCCGCTCGCCCTCGGCCAGCTCGGCGAGGTGGCGCCAGAACCAGGCGTCGCCCATGAACGGCGCCTCCTCGGCCGCCTGGGCGGCGACGAAGGCGTCGGCCGGAGTCCGCGCGCCGCCGGCCAGCGCCTCGAGCGCCTGGCGCTCCGTGCGCGACAGCCCGTCGCCGACCGCGGGCAGCTCCTGCAGGAGCCGGCGCAGCGACGGCGCGAGATGGGGCAGCGCGCCGGTGTGCGTGGCGAGCATCGCCTCGACGGCCACCGGCTCGCCGGCGCGGACGGCGGACCACGCGAGGCGGGCGAGCGCGAGCTGCTCGTCGCTCACCGGCGCGCGGTCCTGGGCGCGCTCGGCGACCTCGGCGGGGTCCATCGCGCCGATGAAGCGGTCGGGCAGGACCGCCGAGACGCCGCCGTTGTCGTCGAGCATGTCGAGGATCTGCAGGAGCTGCAGCTGGTCGTAGAGGTCGTGCTCGAACCACAACACGACGAGCTGGCGGCCGTGGGCGTCGACGAGCCGGTCGTCGCGCGCGGCCAGGTCGCCCTCGATGTCCGCGGCGTCGCCCCAGCCGCAGCCGGCGAGGAACCGCGCGCGCACCGCGCGCAGCTCGGCGGCGTCGAGCCCGGCGGGGATCGGCCCTTCGTGCAGCACGTCGTCCCAGGCCATGACGTCGCCGTCCAGTCCGGCCGCCTGGATCTTCGCCACGGCGCTGTCGCCGTTGGTGACGTGGAGCACCGGCTCAGGCCTCGTGGAGCGTCCGGTACCCCAGGACGCCCGCGAAGCCCAGCAGGCCGGTGCCGGCACCGGCGTCGACCGCCCGCAGCAGTCTGCCGCCGACCCACCGGCGCGCGACCGACACCCCGACCGCGAGCGCCGTCACCGCCGTGAGGCTGCCGAGGCCGACGCCCGCGAGGAGGGCGACGGCGGTGGCCGGCGAGTCGGCCGCGCCGGCGACCGACGCCGCGGCGAACAGCGCCGCCCAGGAGGCGATCGTCAGCGGGTTGGACGCCGTCGCCGCCACCGCGGTGACGAACGCGCGCCCCGGGGTGCCCACCTCCTCGTCGGCCTCCGCGCCCAGGCGCACGCGGAAGGCGCCGTGGATGGTGCGCAGCCCGAGGACCGCCAGCACGGCCGCCCCCACGAGCCCGAGGACGACACGGACGCTGTCCACGCTCAGCGCCGGGGCCGCGCCCGCGGCTCCGGCGGCCGCGTACAGCGTGTCGATCACCGCGATGCCGGCGCCGATGGCCAGGCCGGTGCGCAGGGAGCCGCGCAGCACCGAACGGATGAGGAACAGGGACATCGGCCCGATCTGCGCCGCGACGAACAGCCCCATGCCGAAGCCCACGACCATCGCGCTCATCACGGCTGCCCCCATGGCGCGACGATAGCGCCCGCCGCGCCTCGCGCGGCGGCGCTGGGTAAGGTCGCCGCCGTGAGCGACGGGTCGCCCACCCTCTCGGGGCCGCGGACGGTGACCGCCACGCGGTACGTGACGCCGCTGCGCGAGGGCGGGTCGATGCCCGGCCTCGTCGAGGCGGACGACGACGGGCTGTACGTCCTGAAGTTCCGCGGCGCCGGCCAGGGGCCGCGCGCGCTGATCGCCGAGCTCGTCGCCGGCGAGCTGGGGCGGGCGCTCGGCCTCGACGTGCCCGAGATCGTGCTCATCGACCTCGACCCCGAGCTCGGCCGCGCGGAGCCCGACCCCGAGATCCAGGACCTCATCGCCGGCAGCGGCGGGCGCAACGTCGGCCTGGACTTCCTGCCCGCCGCGCTGCCGTTCGTGCCCGGGGCGGGACCGGCGCCGGCGCCCGAGCTGGCGGCCGCCGTCGTGTGGTTCGACGCGCTCATGACGAACGTCGACCGCACGCCGCGCAACCCCAACCTCCTGTGCTGGCACGACCGCCTGTGGCTCATCGACCACGGGGCGGCGCTGTACCTCCAGCACGGCACGGACGATCTCCCGACGCTCGCCCGGCGGCCGTTCCCGCTGATCCGCGACCACGTCCTCCTGCCGTACGCCGGCCCGATCCCCGAGGCCGACGCCCGGCTGGCGCCGCTGCTGACCTCCGCGCTCGTGGAGGCCGTGGTGAGCGCCGTGCCGGCCGAGTGGCTGAGCGCGCGCGACGACGACGCCGGCGAGGAGTCCGCGCGCCGGGCGTACGTCGAGTACCTCCTGCGGCGGCTGGAGACGCCCCGCGGGTTCGTCGACGAGGCCGAGGCCGGACGGACGGCGGCGCATGGAGCCTGACCAGTTCGCCTACGCGGTCCTGCGCGTGGTCCCGCGCGTCGAGCGCGGCGAGCGCTTCAACGCCGGCGTGGTGCTGTTCTGCCGCCGCCGGCGCTTCCTCGCCGCGCGGACCGACCTCGACGAGCGCCGCCTCGCCGCGCTCGACCCCGCCGCGGACGCGGGCGCGGTCCGCAGCCACCTCGACGCGCTCGTGCGCATCGCCGCCGGCGACGCCGCGGGCGGCCCGGTGGCCGCGCTCGAGCCGTCCGAGCGCTTCGGCTGGCTCGTCGCCCCGTCGAGCACGGTCATCCAGCCCTCGCCGGTCCACACGGGGCTGTGCGACGACCCGCAGGCCGTGCTCGACCGGTTGTTCGCCGAGCTCGTCGCGCCGGTCGCCTGACCATGGCACCGGCCGGCGCGGCGGTCCGCTAGACGAGGTCGCGCGGCGGGAGGCCGAGGCGCGCCCGCGTCGCGGCGGCACGGGCGGCCACGGTCGCGCGGAACACCCGCGGCTCGTCGAGCCGGGCGGTGAGGCCGACGGCGACGCGCTGGGCCTCGAAGACGGCGTCCGGGTCGGGCTCGGGGAACAGCTCGGGGCGCACCGGGTGGTCGAAGACGCGGTCGAACCAGCGCCGCGCGCGCTCGTCGTCGCCGGCCAGGGCGGCCGCGACGGCGGCGTCGTACTCGCCCCACACCGTGCCCTCCTCGGCGGCGCGGTCCAGGTAGGCCGCCCAGCTGCGCAGCGTCGGGAACCCCGCCCGCCACGCGCCGAGCTCCACGACGGCCCGCGCCGCGAGCCGCGCGGTCGCCGCCGCGTACTGCGCATCGCTCTCGTGGACGCAGGCCAGCTCGGGCCCGTCCTGGTCCAGCAGCCGCCCGCGCTCGCGCACGCGGGCGCCGACCGTCCGCGCCGGCCGGTCGCGGACGTGCCACAGGAAGTCGGCGAAGAGGACGAGCCGGGTCCCGCGGGCGCGGGCCGTCTCGAAGTCCACGCCGACGACCCACCAGCCGTGATCGTCGAGCCACGTCGTCGTGCCGGCGAGCCGCACGACGCCGAGCGGCGCCAGCGCGGCGCGCGCCGCGTCGTCGAGGAGCCTCCGGCCGGCGAGGGACGACACGCCCCGGATGATCCCAGGCGCCCAGGGCGGGCGATCCGGGCGCGCGTTGTCCGCGGGTGTTCCGGCGTTCGAGTGTTGGATTTGTCAGCCTGACGCTGACAAATCCCTCACTCGCCCTGCTCCCGCCGGGCGGCGCGCCTACGCGGCCGCCGCGTCCAGGTCGGCGAGCGCCGCGAGCACGACGTCGTCGTGGGTCTTCGGCGAGGCCTTCGGGATCACGTGGGCGACCGTGCCGTCGCGGTCGATGATGAACGTCGTGCGGCTCGCGCCCATGTACTTCTTGCCGTACATCGACTTCTCGCCCCAGACGCCGTAGCGCTCGGAGACCGCGTGGTCCTCGTCGGCGAGGAGCGTGAAGTTCAGGTCGCGCTTGTCGTGGAAGCGCTTGACCCGCGAGACCGGGTCCGGCGAGACGCCCAGCACCGTCGCGCCCGCGGCCTCGTAGTCGGCGCGGCGGTCGCGCACGCCGCAGGCCTGCGTCGTGCAGCCGGGCGTGTCCGCCTTGGGATAGAAGTACAGGACCACGGGCCGGCCGCGCAGGTCGGAGAGCCGCACGGGGTTGCCGTCGTGGTCGGGGAGCTCGAAGTCGGGGGCGTCGTCGCCGGTCTGGATCATGTCGCCTCGGTCGTCGGTGGGGTCACGTCACGAGCAGCCTACGACCCGCTCATCCCGCCAGCGCGATCGCGGCGACGCCGGCCGCCACGAGCACCGCGCCGGCCCAGCGGCGGCGGTCGACGTGCTCGCGGAGCACGAGGGCGGCGAGGGCGGTCGCGATGACCACGCTCGACTCGCGGACCGCGGCGACCGGCGCGGCGTCGGCGCGGGCGAGGGCGGCGAGCGCGAGCGCGTAGGCGCCGAACATCCCCAGGCCGGCGAGCACGATCGGCGGGCGCAGCTCGGCGACGAGCGCCGCGGGCCCGCGCAGCGCGGCCGCGGCGGCGAGGTACAGCGCCGCCGTCGGCGCCATCACGAGCTCGAGGTACGCGAGCGTGCCCGCGTGGGCCAGAGCGGCGTTGTCGACGAGCGTGTAGCCCGCGATGCACACCGCCACGACGAGCCCGAGCGCCGTGCCGCCCCGCGCCGCGGCCCGCCCGTCGGCGGTCGCGCCGCCGCGCACGAGCAGGACGCCGGCCGCCACGACGAGCACCCCGATCGCCGCGGCGACCGCCGGCTCGGCGCCGAGCGCGACGACGCTGACGGCGAGCACGATGACGGGGGCGCTGCCGCGGGCCACGGGGTAGACGACGCTCAGCGGCGCGCGCTTGTACGCGGTCGCCAGCAGCGCGAGGTACGCGAGCTCGAGCGCGACCGACGCCGCCGCGTAGGGCGCGACGGCGGCGCGCACGTCCCAGGTCAGCGCCGCGATCGGGGCGAACGCCGCGGCGCCGACCGCGAGCGCCACGCCGGCCGCCACCTGGATGTCGCGCGCCCGGGCGGTGAGGAGGTTCCAGACCGCGTGCACGACCGCCGCGGCGAGGGCGAGCGCGAGCGCGTCGAGCGGCACCCGCGCCTACTTGAGCAGCCGCGAGAGCCGGCGGTCCTTCAACACCCGCCCGCCGGTCTGCTCCTGCGGGCAGTAGCACATGACGTAGTCCTCGTAGTGCACCGCCTCGATCGTCGTGCCGCAGCGCGGGCACGGCTCTCCCTGGCGCCGATGGACCTGCAGCGGGAGCGGCAGCTTGTCCGGGATCGGGAGCTGCACGACGCGCTCGTAGTGCTCGATCGCCGAGTCCAGGCACGCGACCGTCGCCGAGCGCACCGCCTCGGCGTCGTCCTCGCCGAGGTCGTCGGCGCGCTTGAACGGCGACAGCATCGCCGTCCACAGGATCTCGTCGACCCAGGAGCGCCCGATGCCGGCGATCACGTGCTGGTCGCGCAGCACGGCGTGCAGCGGCCGGGCGCCCGCGGCGGCGAGCAGCTCGCGCAGCGGCGGCGGGTCCGGCCACGCCTCGGGCCCGAGGCCGGCCAGGGCCTCGTCCTCGTCGAGCGCCTCCGCGCGCAGCACCTTGACCCACGCCCGCTGACGGGTGCCGAACTCGCGCAGGCGCAGCTCGCGCCCGGCCTCCTCGCCCGGCTGCGGGGCGAGGCGGAGCAGCAGCCGCGAGGTGCGGTCGCGCAGCGAGGCGCGCTTGTCGTAGAGCTGCAGGCGCCCGGCGGACATGAGGTGCACGAGCACGACGAGGCCGCCGGCGAGATCGATGACGATGTGCTTGCCGCGACGGCGGACCCCCGCGATCGCCGCGCCCTCGAGCGCGTGCAGTGGCGGGTCGAAGGTCTTGAGCGCGTTGATGCCCGGCGCGAGCGCGGACTCGACGACCGCGCCGCGCAGCGCGGCGTCCAGCCGGCGTGCCGTGATCTCGACCTCGGGAAGCTCGGGCACCCTGCCACTCTACGAGCGCAGCGGCCCGCCGCCGACGCACAGCAGCAGCGCGTCGACGACCCGCGGGTCGAACTGCGCGCCCGCCGCCTTGCGAAGCCGCCGGCACGCCTCGCGGCGCGGGAGCGCGCGGCGGTACGCGCGGTCGCTGGTCATCGCGTCGTACGAGTCGGCCGCCGAGACGATCCGCGCGGTGAGCGGGATGCCCTCGCGCGCCAGGCCGTCGGGGTAGCCGGTGCCGTCCCACGCCTCATGGGTCGCGCGGACGACGCCCGCGAGGTGCTCGAGCCCGGCGATCTCGGCGAGCATCTCCTCCCCCGCGATGGTGTGGCGTCGCAGCAGCCCGCGCTGGCCGTCGTCGATCGGCCCGGCCCAGTCGAGGAGCGCGGGGTCGATGGTCAGCTTGCCGACGTCGTGCAGCACCGCGACGAGCTCGACCTCGGTCGCCTCGAGCGGGTCGAGCATGAGCCGCTCGGCGACCTGACGGGCGAGCGACGCGAGCCGATGGCTGTGGTCGGCCGTCGGCGCGTGATGCGTCCGCAGCTCGCGCGCGAGCGCGCCGACCGCCTCCGTCATCCAGGGAGCGTTGGCTAGGGACGTCAACGCGGGCCTCCCATGAGAATCCATCTTCCCAGAGTCCGGTGTAGAAGGCACGCGCATTCTCGACAGCGGCATGAATTGGCGAGTCTCCCTCAGCCGATAGCGTCTGCGCAACGATGGCAACGCGCTTGGCGATCGTCGGCGGCGATGCGGCGGGCATGAGCGCCGCGAGCATCGCTCGGCGCCGCGACCCGGAGCTGGAGGTCGTCGCCTTCGAGCGCGGCCCCTACACCTCCTACTCGGCGTGCGGCATCCCGTACTACGTGAGCGGGCTGTTCGACGACAGCGACCGGCTCATCAGCCGCTCGCCGGAGGAGCACCGCGAGAACGGCATCGAGGTGCACACGCGCACCGAGGTCACGGGGATCGACCTCGGCCGGCGCGAGCTCACCGTCCGCGCGCTGCAGTCGGGCGATGAGCGGACGGAGGGCTTCGACCAGCTCGTCGTGGCCACGGGCGCGGTGGCCGTCGCGCCGCCCGTGCCCGGCGCGGACGCCGCCGAGCCGGCGCGCACGGTCGACGCCGCCGAGCGCTTCCGCTCCGCGCTGTCCCGGGGCGGCGAGACCGCCGTGGTCATCGGCGGAGGCTACATCGGCCTGGAGATGGCCGAGGCGCTCGTGCAGCGCGGCCTGCGCACGACGCTCGTCGAGGGCGGCCCGCAGGTCATGGCGACCCTCGACGCCGACATGGCGTCCCACGTGCAGGACGCCGCCGAGGGCGTCGGCGTCCGCGTGCGCGTCGGCACCGCGGTCGAGGAGGTCCTCGTCGACGCGGCCGGCGCGCCGTGCGGCGTCCGGGCCGGCGCCGAGACGCTCACCGCCGACCACGTCGTCGTGGCGACCGGCGTCCGGCCCGCCGTCGAGGTCGCCGAGGCGGCGGGCCTCGCGCTCGGCGAGACGGGCGCGCTGCGCGTCGACGACCACCAGCGCTGCCCGGGCCACGACGGCGTGTTCGCGGCGGGCGACTGCGCGGAGTCGTGGCATCGCGTCCTGCGCCACGCGGTCAACATCCAGCTCGGGACGCACGCCAACAAGCAGGGCCGCATCGTGGGCGTCAACGCCACCGGCGGCGATCTCGCCTTCCCGGGCGTCGTGGGGACGGCCGTGTCGCGCATCTGCCGCTACGAGGTCGGGCGGACCGGGATCTCCGAGCGCGAGGCCGCGGACGCCGGGATCGACGTCGTCGCGGCCACGATCAAGGACCGCACGCGCGCCGGCTACTTCCCGGGCGCAGGCCCCATCTGGGTCAAGCTCGTGTGCGAGCCGTCCACCGGGCGGCTGCTGGGCGGCCAGATCGTCGGCGTGGAGGGCGCCGCGAAGCGCATCGACGTGCTCGCCACGTGCGTCTGGGCCGAGCTCGCCGTCGACGAGATCGAGCTGCTCGACCTCAGCTACGCGCCGCCGTTCTCCGGCGTGTACGACCCGGTGCTCGTGGCGGCGCGCGCCGCCGTCCGCGCGCTGTCGTAGCGGCCCGGCCCGGGACCGCGGTTCGGTGGCGAACCACCGCCCGCCGATCCGCGGCCGGTCTTGGGAAGGGCGAGCGCATGAGCGTCTCGCACCAGACCGTCACTCTCGCCCGCGGCAAGCACGCCTCCCCACGCGGCGGCGCGTGCGTCATGGAGCTCGCCTCCATGCTCGCCGGTGAGCCCTTCAGCGACCGGCCCGCGACCGTGTGCCCGATCGTCGCCGCGTTCCTGCGCGCCTACAACGACGCGATCGACGACAACCGCCGCCAGGACCTCTTCGCGTACGCCTCCTCCGCCGTCGGCACCCGGTCGTCGTGGCCGGTCATGCGGCTGCGCGCCCGGCGCTGCCATGACGAGCTGCGCGCGCTGCGGCGTGGCCCGCTGGGGCTGCTGACCGCCTCGCGGACGCTGCCGGAGTCGCTGCCCGCGATGGAGCGGCTCGCCGGGCGGGTCGCGCGCGAGCTGTACCGCTCGGGGATCGAGGGCCACACGCGCGCCCTGCGCCTCGCCGACGAGCTGATCGGCCTGGGGGCGGACGCGCGGATCGACGCGCCGCGCGCGGCCGGGGTCAGCGGATCCGGTCGAGCTCGCGCGGACGCACCAGCACGATGAGCTCGCCGCGGGTGCCGTCGAGGCGCACCGCGGCGACACCGCCCTTCTTCATGTCGATCCGCCCGCCGGCGAGATCGTGCACGACCTGGCTGAAGTCGGGCTCGTGGCCGACGACGAGCACGCGCTGATCCGGCCCCGCGGCCGCCATGAGCTCGAGGGCGTCCTCGCGGTCGAAGCCCTCCGCGAGCGGCTCGTGGACGATCGGCTCGACGCCGAGGACCTCGCAGGCGATCCGCGCCGTGTCGAGGGCGCGGACCTTCGGGCTCGTGAACGCCAGGTGGACCTCGACCTCGAGCGCCGCGAGCGCGCGCCCGGCCGCGCGCGCCTGGTCGCGGCCGCGCTCGGTGAGCTTGCGCTCCTCGTCCGGGGCCACGTCGTGCGGCTCGGCCTCGCCGTGCCGCAGGAGCCAGAGCTGCTGCGCCATCGGCGCGGGAGCCTAGCGCGGACGCGTCAGCGCTTGTAGACGCTCGTCGTCGTGCCGCGCATCGTCTCGCCGGCCGGGCTCGTCCAGACGAGGCGATAGCGGCGTCCCGAGCGGAACGCCACGGCGCGCGTGAAGGCGCCGCGAGCGTCGGTCGTCACCGTGAACAGCCGCCGCCACGAGCTTCCGGCGCGGTACTCCACGGTCGCCCGTGTGGGACCGGCGGCCGGGCGGACGAGCCCCCACAGGGAGACCGTGGACCCGCGGCGGAACGCCGCCAGCGGGAGGCGGAAGCCGGCCAGCGCGGGCTTTGCCGTGCCGGCGTTCGTGCGCAGCCCCGACTCGAAGCCGGGGTAGCGGGCGGCGAGCGGCGCGCTCGGCACGGGCGCGTCGTCGCGGAGCAGGTACTGCGAGAACGCGACGACCCGCGGGGTGCTCCACGCGAGGCGCTCGGCGATCGAGCGGTAGTCCGACTGTCGGGCGAGGCTGACGCCGGCGATCGGATCGGGGAACGACTGGATGCCGAACTCGGTGAGGTGAATCGGGAGGCGGCGGCTGACCGCCCCGGCCCGCGCGGCACGATCCAGCGCGGTCACGAGCCGCCCGATCACGCCGATCGTCACGTCGTTGCGGCCCGACGGGCGGAAGAGCGGCCCGACGGCGGTCGTGTAGGCGTGGTGGGCGAAGCCGGCCGGATCGAGCTGCGCGCAGCGCCCGAGCTTGCGGTAGCTGTTGTTCAGGCAGAACACGCCGCGCAGGAAGGTCAGCGGCGCGACCACCTTGCCGGTGCCGCGCGGCGCCGTCTCGCCGATGAGGATCGGCGCGTCGGCCAGGCCGGCGTCGCGCAGGCCGCGCTGGCCGGCCAGGAACAGGTTGCGGTAGATCCGCGGCGACAGCGGCGTGTGCTTGGCGGCCGAGTACTGCGGCAGCAGGAACTGCGGGTGGTTCGGCTCGTTCCAGATCGACCAGCGCGAGATCTGGCGGCCGTAGTGGCGGCCGACGGCCGTCATGAACTTCTGGAACTCGCTGGGGCTCGGGCGCGTGAGGTTGTCGCGCGCGCCGTTGGTCGCCCACCGCGGAACCGGGCCCGAGACCGTCAGGAGGACCTGCCAGCCGCGGGAGACCGCGCCCGCGACCTGCGCGTCGAAGCCGTTCCAGTTGTACGCGGCCGGATCCGTCGCGTCGAAGCCGGGCTTCACGCGCGACGTCGACTCCGGAGCGACGTCGCGCCAGTACAGGACGATCCGCGTGGACTTCACGCCGAAGGAGCTGATCTCGTCCAGGGCGGCGGTGCGCGTCGCCCCGTTGGAGAGGTCGACGGGCGCCTCGAACGTCATCGTCTGGCTGCGCGAGGCGTGCGCGGCGCCCGGCAGGGCGGCGGCGGCGAGGGCGCACAGAGCGAGGGCGAATGTCGCGATGCGGGCGGTCA
>JAXDHC010000289.1:0-9521 GCA_034664705.1 Solirubrobacteraceae bacterium | reverse complement strand
TCGCGCGCGCGGGTCGTCGCCTGGGCCGCCTCGGGCGGCATCGGCGTCGCCGGCAGCGCGTCCGCGCCGGCGAGCAGCGCGTCGAAGCGGCCGGCCACGACGTCCCACGCGTACGCTGCGTCGTAGTGCTCGCGGCCGGCGGCGCCGAGCGCCCGGCGGGCGTCGTCGTCGTCGAGGATCCACGCCACCGCGCCGGGGAAGCGCCCGAGCGGCGCGATGAGGCCGCCGGCGTGGTCGCCGGCCGAGCCGCAGGTCGGCGTGGCGATCCACGGCAGCCCCTGGCTCATCGCCTCGACGAGCACGAGCGGGGTCGCCTCGACGCGCGAGGGCAGCAGCAGCACGTCGGCCTCCGCCATCGCGGCGGCGACCTCGGCGGCGGGCGCCGGGCCGGTCAGCTGGATCCGGTCGTCCTCGCCGGCCAGCGCGCGCAGCGTGGGCGCCGGGTTCGGCACGTGGGCGGGGGGCTCGCCGCCGATGATGCGAAGCGTCCAGTCGCCGGGGACGCCGCGAAGGGTCCGCAGCAGGCCGACGTGGTCCTTCTCCTCCCAGAGGTTGCCGACGCACAGCAGGCGCGTGCCGGTGCGCGGCTGCGGCTCGCGCCCGGGGGCGGTCCGCGCGGCGGCGTTCGGCACGCACGTGCTGCGCACGCCGAGCTCGCGCATGAGCCGCGCGTCCCAGCCGTGCTCGGAGGAGTGCACCACGACGTCGGCCTGGCGCAGCAGCCCGGCGTACTGGCCGCGGATCTGCGGGCTCGCGTCGATCTGGGCGTAGCCGTCGGGGTTCACGCAGGGCACGAGCACGAGCCGCGGGCGGGGATGCGGCAGCGTGGGCGGGATCACGATCGGCCAGCCGAGCGGGCCCGCGTAGGCGAGGATCGCGTCGAACGGCCGGCCGCCGAGGAGCGCGGTGAGCGAGGCGCCGCCGTCGTCGGGCAGCTCGTGGACCGGGATGCCGCGGTGCTCGGCGGCCGTCCGCCGCGGGTGCGGCTCGGTGCCGACCTCGACGTCCCAGCCGCGCTCGCGCAGCGCGAGGGCGGCCTGCTCGGCGAGCAGCTCGGTGCCGCCGACGGACGGGAGGAAGACGTGGGCGAGGACGAGCAGGCGGGGGCGGCGGCCGTCGCCGGCGGCCGCGTGGCGGGCGGCGTCCGCGAGCGCCCAGTCGTGCGTGGCCTCGAGGGCCGCGACGAGCGCCTCGCGCGCCGACGCACGCCCCGGGTCGACCGCGAGCGTGCGGCGCAGCCAGTGCGCCGCCTGCCCGGCGTCGCCCTCGGCGGCGCAGACCGCGGCGAGGTTCTCCAGCGCGTCGGCGTTGGCCGGGTCGGCGTGGACGGCGCGCGCGAGCAGCGCGTGCGCGCCGCCGAGGCCCAGCGACGACGTGATGACGCCGAGGTCGCTGAGCACGCGGCTCAGGAGGACGGGATCGCCCGCGGCCTCGCCGGCCAGCGCCTGCAGCGCATCGCGGGCCTCGAGCGCCAGCCCGTCGGCGAAGAGGGCCTCGGCGTGCGCGATCCTGCGGTCGAAGTCGTCCACGCCCGGGTGATCGGCGCGGGGGCCGGGCGCTTGAGCTTCAGAACGGCCGACACCGTGTCGATGACAGGGCCATGGCCCCCCGACCGGTTCCCCATGCCTCGCGCCGGCCCGACCTGGGCGACTTCGCGTGGGCGCAGTCCCTGCAGCGCGAGCGTCGCGAGCGCGGCGCGCCGACCATCGCCGCGATCGTGCACACGCGCAACGAGGAGCGCAACGTCGCCGAGGCGATCCGCAGCGTGGGATGGGCCGACCACGTCCTCGTGGTCGACATGGAGAGCGAGGACCGCACCGTCGAGATCGCGACCGAGCTCGGCGCCGAGGTCGCCACGCGGCCGAACATCGGCTACGTCGAGCCCGCCCGCAACTGGGCGATCGACCACGTCGACGCCGACTGGGTCCTCGTCGTCGACGCCGACGAGCGCGTGCCCGAGCGCCTCGCCCGGCTGCTCGACGCGATCGTGGACGGCGGCGAGGCCGACGTCGTGCAGATCGCCTGCGAGCTCTGGGTCTCCGGCCACCCGGTCCGCGACAGCGGCTGGGGCAACCACTGGCACAACCGCTTCTTCCGCAGGGGCCACGTCCGCTGGGGCGAGCGCATCCACTGCATGCCCGAGGTGACCGGCCGCGTCCTGCGCCTGCCGATCGAGGACGGGACCTGCCTGCTGCATTTCAGCTACGACGACCTCGCGCACGTCGTCGAGAAGCTGAACCGCTACACGGACAAGGAGGCCGACGCGCTCGACACCGAGCCCGCCGCCGGCTGGCCGTGGCTGGCCCCTTTCCTGCGCCGCGAGTTCTCGTGGCACTACATGCCCGAGGTCGACGGGACGCTCGGCGGATCGCTGGCGATGTCGATGCTCTTCTACCGCTTCCTCTCCCACGCCAAGCGCTGGGAGCGGATGGGCTTCCCCGACGTCGAGCTGCCCGCCGACGCGGGCACCCTCCTGCGCGACCTCGCCCACGACGGGCGCGCGCTGCACGCCGCCGGGCTCGAGGCGCTCGAGGACGGACGCGCCGACGACGCGACCGAGCTGCTGCGCCGCTCCGTCGCCGAGCAGGTCGACGGCGAGTCGCTCAACGACCTCGCCGTCCTCATGGCCCAGGCCGGCCGCACCGAGGAGGCGCGCGCGCTGCTGCGGACCTGCCTCATCGTGGACCCGGAGGACGCCGCCGCGCGCGAGAACCTCGACGCGCTCGGAGCTCCCGCCGAGGCCGCGGCGGAGGCCGTCGCATGAGCGCGCGCCGGCGCATCGTCATGACGTCCTACGGCTTCCGCGACCCGGGCGGCGGCACGCTGCTTCCGCGCACGATCGCCTACGAGCTCGTGCGCCGCGGCTGGGACGTCACCGTCTTCTACGCCGGCGTCGGGCCGGGCGGCGCCGGCCGGCCGTACGAGGTCGTCGAGGGCGAGGACCGGGGCGTCAGGCTCGTCGGCGTCTTCAACCGGCCCCACCAGCTGCTGGACCTCGGCAACCCGCTGCGCGAGATCGACGACCCGCCGATCACGGCGGCCTTCGCCGCGGTGCTGGACCGCGTCCGCCCCGACGTCGTGCACTTCCACAACCTTCACAACCTCGGCGCGGCGCTGCTCGACGAGGCGGCGTCCCGGGGCATCCGCTCCTTCTACACGGCGCACAACCACTGGCTCGGGTGCGCGCGCGGCTACCTGCTCGACCGCGAGGCGGAGCTCTGCCCCGGCCCGGGCCGCGGCGGCGACTGCGCCTCGTGCGTCGGGACGGCCGACGCCGCCGGCTACGAGCACCGCCTCCAGGAGCTCCGCGCGCGGATCTCGCGCTCGGTGACCGCGCTGATCGCCCCGTCGGAGACCGTGCGCCGCACCCTGGTGTCGATCGGCTACCCGGCCGAGGCCGTCGACGTCCTCTCCCAGGTGATGCCCGCCGCCGAGACGATCTGGGAGCAGCTCGGCCGCGACCGCGCCCCCGGCCGCGTGGCGGGTCCCGCCGGCCCGCTCACCATCGGCTTCTTCGGCTCCGTCTACCCGATCAAGGGCGTGCAGCTGCTCGTCCACGCGGCGCAGCTCTGCTCGGCCGACGTCCGCGTGCACATCCACGGCGACGCCGGCGAGGGGGCGTTCGCGAAGCGCCTCGCCAGGCTCGACCGCCGCGGCGTCGTCGAGATCCTCGGCGCCTTCGACCACGACGACCTGACGCGGCGCATGGCCGCCGTCGACGTCTCCGCCTTCCCGTCCATCTGGTGGGAGAACCAGGGCCTCGTCGCCCGCGAGAGCCTCGCCGCGCGGATCCCGGTCCTGGTGCCCCGCATGGGGGGCCTCGCCGAGCAGGCGCGCGACGGCGTGGACGGCCTGCTCTTCGACGGCCGGGACGCCCAGAGCCTCGCCGACGCGATCGATCGCGTCGCCGGCGAGCCGGGCCTGCTCGAGCGCCTCCAGGCGAACATCGAGGCGCCCGCGAGCTTCGGCGCGCACGTCGACGCGCTCGAGGCCTACTACGCCGGCCAGCGCCCGGGGCGCGACCCCGAGCCGCGTGGCCCGCGCGCCGTGCGCTGGATCGGCGACCACACCCTGAACACGAGCCTCTCGATCATCAACCGGGAGATCGGCGGGCGCCTGGCCGCGCAGGACGGCATCCGCCTGCAGCGCGTGGAGCGCTCCGGCGTGACCGCCGACGCCCCGCTGCCGCACGTCGCCGACGTGGAGGTGCGCCACCAGTGGCCGCCGGACCTGCGCCCCGCGCCGGCCGGCCGCCTGGCGCTCATCCAGCCCTGGGAGTTCGGCGCCATCCCGCAGGACTGGGTGCAGCCGATCGCCGCGAACGTCGACGAGGTCTGGGTGCCGAGCGAGCACGTCCGCCGGATGTACGTGGGCTCCGGCGTGGACGCCGAGCGCGTCCACGTCGTGCGAAACGGCGTCGACCTCGAGCGCTTCACCCCCGAGGGGCCGCGCCTCGACCTCGACGCGCCCGGCCTCCGCCTGCTGTTCGTCGGCGGGCTCGTCGGGCGCAAGGGCCCCGACGTCCTGCTCGACGCCTATCGCGTCGCCTTCGCCGGACGCGACGACGTGACCCTGGTCGTGAAGGACTTCGGCGCCGACGGCGTCTACGTCCGCGGGGACCGTGACGGGCTGCGCGCCTACGCGGCCGCCGGCACGCTGCCGCGGGTCCTGCTGGTCGAGGACGAGCTCTCCGGCGACGACATGGCCGCGCTCTACCGCGCGTGCGACGTGCTCGTGCACCCCTACCGCGGCGAGGGCTTCGCCATGCCGGTGCTCGAGGCGATGGCCTGCGGCCTGCCCGCCGTCGTGACCGAGGGCGGGCCCACCGACGAGTTCTGCCCGCCGCAGGCCGGCTGGCGCATCCGCTCGGAGCGGCGCATCGTGCCCGGCGGGCGCATCGATCAGCGGGTCACCGCCGGCGAGCCGTGGATGCTCGAGCCCGACGTCGGCCACCTCGTCGAGCTCCTGCGCGACGTCGTGGCCGACCCGGACGAGCGCGGCCGCCGCGGCCGCGCGGCCGCCGAGGCCGCCCGGGCGCTCTCCTGGGACGCCGTCGCCGACGCCTACCGGGCCCGGATCGACGCGCTCGCCAAGCGCCCGGTGCGCTCCGCGGCTCCGGTAGAGGACGCGCTCGAGCTCGAGGGCGACGCCGCCGTCCGCGTGCTGGCCTCCCCGGCCTGGCGGGGCGAGCACCGCCTCGGCGAGCTGCTGGCCGCGTGGGCGGCCGGCGCGCCGGCCGGCGCCGACGCCTGCCTGCACCTGCTCGCCGACAGCCGCGTGGACGGCACGCCCGACGAGCTCGCCGAGATCGTCTTGGCGGCCGCCGAGGCCGCCGGCGTGGACCTCGAGGCCGTCGCCGACGTCGACCTGCTCGTGCGACCGCTCGCCGCGGGCGACGACGACCGGCTTCTGCACGCGGCCGTCGGCGCCTACGTGCCGCTGCACGCCGCGTGCGAGGGCCATCTGCGTCACGCGCGCGCGGCGGCCACGACCGTGGTCGAGCCGGAGCGTCTGCCCGGCTGGCTCGCATCGTGCGTGCGCATGACGCAGCCCGTCTGACCCACCGCAACCTTCCGCAGAAGGCCGGCCGGACGCCGCCGGGCGTCCGGCCCGGTCCAAGGCGCGATGGACGTTTGATCGATCGGCGGCGAGTACGCGAGAAACCGCCTCAAGGCTGCCCGGCGGGGTCCGATGACGGGGTCGACGGGCGACATGGAGTCGCCCGATGGGACCACTGACCACCAACGTCATCAAGGAGAAGACGTAATGGGCCTTCGCATCAACAACAACGTCGAGGCGTTCAACGCGCATCGGCAGCTGACCGGCACGAGCGACCGTGTCGCCAAGTCGATGGAGCGTCTGAGCTCCGGTTCGCGCATCAACCGCGCCGCTGACGACGCTGCTGGCCTCGCCATCAGCGAGAAGCTGCGCGGCCAGATTCGCGGTCTGGGCCAGGCTCAGCGCAACGGCCAGGACGCGATCAGCCTCGTGCAGACGGCGGAGGGCTCGCTCAACGAGGTCCACGCGATGCTTCAGCGTGTCCGTGAGCTCGCCGTGCAGTACTCCAACAGCACGCTGGCGACCGCCGACAAGACGGCCATCAACTCGGAGAGCACGCAGCTCACCAACGAGATCGAGCGGATCGGCACGAGCGCCGACTTCAACGGCATCAAGCTGCTCAACTCGGCTTCGACGGTGACCTTCCAGGTCGGCGCCAACGACGGTGACGTCATCACCGCCGCGACGGTGTCGCTCGGCGCGCAGGTCGGCACGATCAGCCTCGCCTCCTCGACGGCGCTTGCGTCGATCGATGCGGCGATCAACAAGGTCAGCGCGGCTCGCTCTGACTTCGGCGCCATCCAGAACCGTCTGGAGCACACGCTGAAGAACCAGGCGACCTACCAGGAGAACCTGATCGCCTCCGAGAGCCGTATCCGCGACGTGGACATGGCTCAGGAGATGGTCGAGTTCAGCAAGAACCAGATCCTGCAGCAGGCCGGCACGAGCATGCTCGCGCAGGCCAACCAGGCGCCGCAGGGCGTCCTGTCGCTGCTGCGGTAGTCAGGGCAACATCGGCGGATCCCCGGCAGTCGGGCCCGCACGACGGCATTGGACGGGCGGCCACTTGTGGCCGCCCGTTCGCCGTTGACGGGGCGGCTAAAGGTGTGGTCACGCGGTCCGATCACCTGGCTGCATGAGCCTCGACGTCACCCTCGCCCGCGTCTCCGAGCTGCAGTCGCTGCTCGGCCCCGTGGCGCCCGCCGCCGCGCCGGCGCCGACAGCGCCCGCCGGCGGGGACTTCGCGCAGCTGCTGCGCGCCGCCTCGGCGGGCCCGACCGCCGCCGGCGTGCCCGCCGCGCCGGGCCCGGCGACCGCCCCCTTCGGCGCCCCGGGCGTCGCCGGCGTCGCGCCGGCGGCCGCGCCCGCGGGCGACACGCCCGCCGCGCGCATGGTGGCCCTCGCCCAGGGCGAGGTCGGCCAGGCCGAGCAGCCGCCCGGCTCCAACGACTCCGCGCGCATCGCCCAGTACCGCAGCGCGACGCCGGGCAGCGGCGTCGGGCCGTGGTGCGCCTACTTCACGTCGTGGCTGGCCAACGGCGCCGGCGTCCCCGTCGGCGAGCGCGGCCAGGGCTTCGGCTCCGTCGACGCGCTCTACGCGTGGGCCCAGCGCAGCGGCAAGGCCTTCTCCGCGCAGGCCGGCCAGCCCCCACAGGCCGGCGACCTCATCGTCTGGGACGAGCACATCGGCATCGTCGAGTCCGTCCTGCCGGACGGCCGCGTCCAGACGATCGAGGGCAACTCTTCCGACCGGGTCTCCCGGCGCGTGCACGACGCGACGGACCCGATCGGCTACGTGCGCCTGGGCTGAGCCCGGGCGTGGGGGGGTGCGGGACGCTCGCGGCGCTGGGGGGCGCTGCGGGCGTTTCCCGCTGCAATGCGGGCGTGGCCTCCGCGATCGCCTGATCCGGCGCGGCGCGGGACGCCGGCACGCCGTCAGTAGAGCGAGGTCGCCGCGTCGTCGGCCCACGCGACCGCGTCGCGGTACGCGCGGGCCACGCGGTCGGGGCCGCCGGCGATGCGCTGGGCGGCGGCGAAGTCGCCCAGCTCCCAGGCGAGCACGACGCGCAGGCTGCTGCCCTCGTCGCCCTCGCCGCGCAGGAGCGCGGCGACGACGTCGTCGGCGAGTGGGAGGGCGTCCAGGGCCGCGCGCATGGGCATGCCCAGGAGGCGGTTGATGACCGAGAACAGCCCGACGGTGAAGGCGCGGTCGCGGCGGCTCGGCTCGTCGGCGAGAAGCTCGCACATGCGCGCGCGCACGAGCGCCGTCACGAGCAGCGCGTGCGGCTGGTCGCGGACGCCGCTGAGCACGAGCACGGTGGCCCAGCGGCGCACCGCGCGGGCGCCGAGGATCGTCATCGCCTCGTGCACCGAGCCGACGCGCTGGGACGGGAAGAAGAGGGCGGAGTTCGCGTAGCGCAGAAGCTTGTGGCTCATCCCGACGTCGCGGACGATGATCCGCTCGAGATCCTCGAACTCGACGCTCGCGGCGATCTCGGAGACGGAGCCGAGCGCGCCGATCCGGTGCGTCGGCACGGCGCGGCCGGGGACGATCTCCGGCTCGGCAAGCACGCGGCCCTGGAAGGCGAGGAACCCGAGGTCGGCGCACAGGCCGAGGTCGGCGTGCGTCTCGACCGAGGTCGCGATGAGGAAGAGCTCGCGCCCCTGCAGCGCCTCGACCTGGGCGCGCATCCCGTCGGCCCCGTGGGTCGCGAGGTCGAGCTTGACGCCCCAGGCGAGGTCGAGCAGGGGCTCGGACCCGGGCGCGTGGGTGAAGTCGTCGAGGACGATGCAGGCGCCGCGGCCGGCGAGCTGGCGCAGCGCGCGCGTCCGCGTCTCGTCGGCCCAGTCGCACGCCGTGACCTGGAGCACGACGCGGTCGGAGCGGACGGGCAGGGGCCCGACCTCCAGCAGCAGCGCGGGGTCCAGCGGCACCCAGGCCGGATGGCCGCCCGTGAGCGTCTCCAGGCCGATCTCCGACAACGCGTCGACCACCGCCGCGGCGCCCTCGACGAGCAGCTCGAAGCCGAGCAGGTTCATGTCGGGGTCGAGCACCGGCTGACGCGCGACCCGCACCTCGCGTGCGGGAGCGTCGGTGGGAGCTTGGGTCGGCGTCGTCATGACGTCCCGGTGATCGTCCGCGCGCGCGGGATGCTTGAGCGGCGACGCGCCGATGACGGCAGGTATACGAGGCGCTTTGCATGCAAAGACCGCGAAGGGATAGGGTCGAGCCTCGACTGGCTTCCTGATCTTGGAGAGGAGAGGAATGAGGAGCGTCCCCTTGCACCTCACCGTGAACGGTGAGCGGCACGAGCTCGAAGTGGAGCCGCGCCTGCTGCTCGTCCACCTGCTGCGCGACCGGCTCGGCCTGACCGGCACGCATGTGGGCTGCGACACGTCCAACTGTGGGGCGTGCACCGTCCACCTCGACGGCGAGTCCGTCAAGAGCTGCACCGTGCTGGCCGTCCAGGCCGACGGCGCCGAGATCAAGACGATCGAGGGCATGGCCGCCCCCGACGGCACGCTGCATCCGCTCCAGGAGGCCTTCTGGAGCAACCACGGACTGCAGTGCGGCTACTGCACGCCGGGCATGATCATGTCCGCGGCCGATCTGCTCCAGCGCAATCCCGATCCCTCCGAGGAGGAGATCCGCCACGGCCTCGAGGGCAACCTCTGCCGCTGCACCGGCTACCACAACATCGTCCTCGCGGTGCAGGACGCCGCCAGGACGCAGGCCACCGGCCACATCGACACGCCCGCGCCGTCGCCCGAGGGTCGCGAGACCGCCGAGGCCGTCGCCGAGCAGGGACTGGGAGCATGAGCATCGCCGAGGAGACCACCACCGGCAACGGCCACGTCGGCCGTTCGCTGCGCCGCAAGGAGGACCCGCGCCTGATCACCGGGCGCGCGCGCTACGTCGACGACATCTCGCTGCCCGGCACGCTGTGGGTGGCGTTCGTGCG
>JAXDHC010000288.1:0-4764 GCA_034664705.1 Solirubrobacteraceae bacterium | reverse complement strand
AGGCCTCGGCGTCGGCCTTCAGCTTCTGCAGGATCATCGCGCTGATCTCGGGCGGGCTGTACTGCTTGCCGCCCGCCTCGACGCGCGCGTCGCCGTTCGGGCCCGCGACGACCTTGTACGGGACGATCGACTCCTCCTCGCGCACCTCGGCCTCCTTGCGGCCCATGAAGCGCTTGATGGAGAAGACGGTGTTGGCGGGGTTCGTCACCGCCTGGCGCTTGGCGACGGTGCCGACGAGGCGCTCGCCTCCCTGCGTGAACGCGACGACCGACGGGGTGGTGCGCCCGCCCTCGGCGTTCTCGATGACGGTCGGCTCGCCGCCTTCGAGGACGGCCATGCACGAGTTCGTCGTGCCGAGGTCGATGCCAATGGTCTTGGCCATGTTCCGGAGATCTCCTTCTGCCAGTTCTATCTGCGCAAAATCTTAGCGTCAGTATGGCAGATGTTTCCGGTTCTCCAGAATCTCCGTCCGGAACGGGCTCAGGCCCCGCGCGCGGTAGTTGGCCAGCGCATGGGGCCCGTCGAGCGTGCACGTGTGAAGCCAGACGCGGTCTGTCAGCGCGAGCGCGCGGGTCAACGCGTGCGTCAGCAGGTGGCCGCCGAGGCCGGCGCCCTGGAAGGCGGTCAGCAGCCCGAAGTACGCGATCTCGACACCATCGTCCCGCGGGGCGAGCTCGTAGTAGCCGGCCCGCTCGCCGCCGACCGTCGCGACCCACGTCTCCACGCGCTCCGCCCACGCCTGCCACTCGCCGCCGGTGCGGGCGAGCAGGTCCGTCCACGCGTGCGCCCGGCCGACCCGCTCGTAGAACCAGCGGTCGACCGCGCCGTCGGGCGGATCGACGCGGGCGATGTGGACGTCCTCGAGTCGCGGCGGCGCCGCCGGCTTCAGCGCGGCGGCGTCGGTGAGCTCGAGGTAGGTGCGGACGACCCGGTCGGGCACGGGCGCCTACTCCCGCCGCGCGGGGCACATCCGCCGCAGCGCGCAGACGCCGCACTGCGGGCGCTGCGCGTGGCAGGTGCGGCGGCCGTGGCGCAGCATGTTCACGTGGAACTCGAGCTCCGCGCCGGGCGGCGTGAGGGCGAGCATCTCGTCGTGCTGCTCCTCGGAGCGCGCGCCGGGGCGCAGCAGCGCCAGCCTCGTCCCGACGCGACCCACGTGGGTGTCGACCGGGATGTCGCGCAGGCCGTAGGCGAACAGCAGGACGCACGCGGCGGTCTTGCGCCCCACGCCCGGCAGCTCGGTGAGGTAGCCACGGGACTCGGGCACCGGGGCCGAGCGCATCCACGACAGGTCCAGCGGGTCGCCGACGGCGCGCAGGATGTCCTGGATCCGCACGGACTTGACCTTCGAGATGCCGCCGGGGCGGATCGCCTCCTCGACCTCCTCGACCGGCGCGTCGCGCACGGCCTCCCAGGCGTCGAACCGGCGACGCAGCCGCAGGAAGGCCACGTCGCGGTTGCGGTCGTTCGTCGACTGCGAGAGCACCGTGAGCACGAGCTCGCCGAGCGGGTCGCCGTGCGGCGCCATGACCGGCACGCCGTACATCTCCCGCAGCCGCGCGCGGAGCCCGCGGATCCGCCGCGCCGCGGGGCGGCGCCAGTCGGCGGTCAGGCCGGCGGTCCGGGCGGGCACGGGTTCCTCACGCACGCGGACGGTATCGTGGCGCGCCGCGTGCCCACGGCGACCGAGCACACCGCGACGCTGGGCGACCAGCCGGTCTTCTGGCGGGCCGGCGAGGACGCCGCGCACGCGCCGGTCCTCTACCTGCACGGCGTGCCGGCCTCGAGCGACCAGTGGACGGCGTTCCTCGAGCGCACCGGCGGCCTGGCCCCGGACCTGCCCGGCTTCGGGCGCAGCGGCAAGAGCGGCGGCAACGACTACACGATCGAGGGCTACGCGCGGTTCGTCGAGGACTTCCTGGCGATGCTCGGCATCGAGCGCGTGCGACTCGTCGTCCACGACTGGGGCGCCGCGGGCCTCGTCTGGGCGCAGCGCGCGCCGGAGCGGGTGGAGCGCCTCGTCGTGATGAACGCGGTGCCGCTGCTCGAGGGCCACACGTGGCACCGAACGGCGCGCGCGTGGCGCGCGCCCGCCGTCGGCGAGGCCCTCATGGGCGCGACGACCCGCTGGTCGCTGCGACGCCGGATGCCGCGCGCGCTCGCCGACGCGAGCTGGCCGCACTTCGACCAGGGGACGCAGCGCGCGATCCTGCGGCTGTACCGCTCCAGCCCCGAGGAGCGCCTGGCCGCCGCCGGCGCCGACCTGCGCCGCATCGCGTGCCCGGCGCTCGTCCTGTGGGGCGACCGCGATCCGTTCATCCCGCCGCGCTTCGCCGACGGCTACGCCGCGGCGCTGGGCGACGCGCGGGCCGAGCACATCCCCGACGCCGGCCACTGGTCGTGGTACGACCGTCCCGATGTCATCGATCGCGTGGCCGCGTTCCTCGGCGGCTGAGCGCCGCGCGCCGCCGGCGTGGGCGCTCGCGGCCGTGCTCGCCGCCGCCTACGTGGCGGTCGTGCCGGGCGGGGGCGACCTCGCGTCGCAGGCCTACCGCGCGCACATCGGCCCGGTGCTGTGGGACAACGGCTGGTACGGCGGGCACCAGATGCCCGGCTACAGCCTGCTGTTCCCGCCGCTCGGCGCCCTCCTCGGCGCCCGGCTGACGGGGGCCCTGGCCGCCGTGGCGGCGGCCGCGCTGTTCGAGCGCCTGGCGCTCGAGCACTGGGGCGAGCGCGCGCGCGCCGGGACGCTGTGGTTCGCCGTGGGCACGGCGGCCAACCTCGTCAGCGGCCGGATGACGTTCGCCCTCGGGCTCGCGCTGGCGCTCGGCGCGCTGCTCGCCACGACGCGCGGCCGTCGCGGCGTCGCCGTGGCGCTCGCGCTCCTCACCAGCGCGGCCAGCCCGGTGGCCGCCGCGTTCCTCGCGCTCGCCGCCGCCGCGTGGTGGCTGGTGCAGCGGCGCCCGGCCGCCATCCCGCTCGGCGCGGCGGCGCTCGCGCCCGCCGCCGCGCTCGCGATCGCGTTCCCGGAGGGCGGGCGCTTCCCGTTCGTCGCCTCGAGCTTCTGGCCGGCCCTCGCGGTCCTGGCCGGGGTGCTGCTCGTCATCCCGCGCCAGGAGCCCGTGCTGCGCGTCGGCGCGGCGCTCATGGCGCTCGCCACGGCGGCGAGCTTCCTGATCGACAACCCGCTGGGCGGCAACGCCATCCGGCTGGCCACGATCCTCGCGGGCCCGCTCGTCGCCTGCCTGCTGTGGCGCCGGCGCCCCTGGGTGCTGGCCGCGATGGCGGTCCCGCTGCTGTGCTGGCAGTGGGTCTCGCCGGTCACCGACTGGAAGCGCGCCGCCGGCGACCCCTCCATCCACGCGAGCTACCACGCGCCGCTGCTCGCCTTCCTCGACCGCCAGGACGGCCCGCCGTTCCGCGTGGAGATCCCGTTCACCGCCGGTCACTGGGAGGCGCGCTGGGTCGCCGCCGCACACCCGCTCGCGCGCGGCTGGCTGCGCCAGCTCGACACGGTGCGCAACCCGCTCTTCTACGACGGCCGCCCGCTCACGGGGGCGCGCTACCGGCGCTGGCTGGACGACAACGCCGTGCGCTTCGTCGCGCTGCCCGACGTCCCGCTCGACGCGTCGGCCCGCGCCGAGGGGCGCCTGGTGCGCGGCGGCGGCGTCCCCGGGCTGCGCGAGGTCTGGCGAGCGCGCCACTGGCGCGTCTACGAGGTCTCCGGCGCCCGGCCGCTGGCCGCGGGCGCGGCGCGCGCGGTCGGCCTCGACGCCCAGCGGCTGACGCTGCGCGCGGACCGCGCCGGGGCCGTCGACGTGCGGGTCCGCTTCAACCCGTACTGGCGTCTGGCGGGCGGGCGCGGCTGCGTCGAGCGGGCGCCCGGCGGGTGGACCCGGGTGCGCGTCGACGGGCCCGGGACGGTACGCCTGGAGCCCTCCTTCGCCCCGGGCAGGATCGGCGCGACGAGCCCGCGATGCGCCGGGTGAAGGTTCGTTAGGAGTACGGCCAACCGGATGTGAACATCCGGGGACGGCCTATAGGATCGGCAATCCCATGCCGTCGCGCCTACAGACCGTCATGGCGCGGCTCCTCCCGCGTGGCCCGCTGGACATCGTGCGGCAGGTGCTGCTCTTCGCCATCGCCTACTACGGCTACCGCTTGGCCCGAGGCGCCGTCGACGACCCGATGGGCGCGGCCCTCGCCTTCCACAACGCCCGCCAGCTCATCGAGATGGAGCAGGCGCTCGGCATCTTCGTCGAGCCCAGCGTGCAGGCCTGGGCGGCGGCGAGGCCGATCGTCATCGACTTCGCGAGCTGGGTCTACATCAACGCCCAGGTCACGGTCACCGTGGGCGCGCTCGGGTACCTCTACCTCGCGCACAACTCGAGCTTCTACTTCGTGCGCAACATGTTCGCCGTCGCGATGGGCCTCGCGCTCGTCGGGTACGTCGTGCTGCCGACCGCGCCGCCGCGCTTCTTCCCGGAGTGGGGCTTCTTCGACTCGGTGTCCGAGATGGTGGGCGTGACGCACGACAGCGTGGCGGTCAACGCGCTGTTCAACCCCTACGCCGCGGTGCCCTCGATGCATGTCGCGTTCGCGCTCATGATCGCCGTGCCGATCGCCCGCCTGGCCAGGCACCGTGTAACCCGCGTGGCCTGGTCGCTGTACCCCTTGCTGGTGACCTTCGTGATCGTGGCCACGGCCAACCACTTCTTCATCGACGCCTTCCTCGGCGCGCTGACCGCCGCGTGCGGCGCGTGG
>JAXDHC010000287.1:0-11085 GCA_034664705.1 Solirubrobacteraceae bacterium | reverse complement strand
CGCCGCGGCCATCCGCCGCGCGGAGCTGCTCGGCGAGCTCGGCGCCGAGAAGCGCGTCGCCGAGCGCGCGGCGCGCGACCGCGCCGAGCGGGCCGGGCGCATCGCCCATCTGGAGGCGACGCTGGCGCGCGACCGCGCGCTGCATCCGGTGGCCGAAGGGCTGGTCGCGACGCTCGCGCGTGCGCTGGGCACCGTGCGCACCCGCGTCGAGGCGCTCGACGCCGAGCTGGCCGCCGACAGTCAGGCGGGCGAGGGCGTGGCCGCCGCGCTGCGGGCGTGCGCGTCGGAGGAGGCGCAGATCCAGCAGCGCCTGCGCGAACGCGGCGACGCGGTCACCACCGCCGAGGTCCGCGCCCAGCAGGCGCGCGACCAGGAGACCGAGGCGTCGCTGGAGCTCGGCGCGCTGGCCGAGCGGCTCGGCCTCGAGGCGGAGCCGGCGAGCGAGGCGCTCGACGCCGAGGCGGCCGAGGCGCTGCGCGCGCGCATCGAGCGGCTCGTCCGCCGCCGCGAGCAGCTCGGCCCCGTCAATCCGCTCGCCAAGGCCGAGTACGACGAGGCGATCGTCCACGTCGAGGAGCTCGAGACGCAGCGCACCGACCTTGAGACGGCGCTGCGGGAGCTGCGCGGGCTCATCCGCGACACCGACCGCCAGATCCGCGAGACGTTCGAGGAGACCTTCACCGCGGCGGCGCGCAACTTCGAGGAGCTCGCCGAGCGCCTGTTCCCGGGCGGCCGCGGGCGGTTGCGCCTCGTGCGCGAGGACGCCGGGCCGCGGCCGGTGCTCGGCGGCGCCGAGGTGGCGGAGTCCGAGGAGGAGCAGGCGCGCGAGCCCGAGGGCGACGAGGCCGACGGCGACGCCGGCGAGGCCGGCATGGACCCGGCCGACGAGATGGGCGTCGAGATCGAGATCACGCCCGCCGGCAAGGCGATGAAGCGCCTCACGCTGCTCTCCGGTGGCGAGAAGTCGATGACGGCGATCGCGTTCCTCTTCTCGGTGTTCCTCGCGAAGCCGTGCCCGTTCTACATCCTCGACGAGGTCGAGGCGGCGCTGGACGACCTCAACATCGGGCGCTTCCTCGACCTGCTCATGGCCTACGCCGACCGCGCGCAGTTCATCGTCGTGACGCATCAGAAGCGCACGATGGAGGCGGCTGACACCCTGTACGGGGTGTCCATGGGCGATGACGGCGTGTCGAAGGTGGTCTCCCGCCGGCTGCCGCGCGACGCGGCCGCCGCGGAAGCGGCGTAGGGCGGCATCGGCGGCGTGGCGAAGAAGAGCGGCCGGCGCGCGAAGCGCGAGGACAACGGCGAGCCCGCCGCGGCCAACGGCACGCCGCCCGCCGGACCACCCGGTCCGCCGCGGGCCGGCGCCGGCCGGCCCGGGCGCCCGAAGGCCGACGCGCGCCTGCGCGAGGTCTCGCTCCTCGTCGAGGAGTCCGACTACCTCCTGCACCTGTACCGCTGGATCGTCCTCGCGGGCGAGCCGCCGACGGCGCAGGACTGGCTGAAGACCGAGGAGTGGCCGCACCCGGACGTCGTCATCGAGGTCTTCGGGTCGTGGGACCGCTTCCTCGCCGCCGGCGAGATCCCGGACTCGCCCCTGCTCGCCCGCGCGCGCGACGCCGAGCGCCAGGCGCGCGACATGGAGGCGCGCGAGCGCCAGCTCGAGCGCGAGCTCTCGCGCGCCGACGACCTGCGCCGCCAGGTCGAGACGGCGCGCCGCCGGCGCGAGGGGGCGGAGGCCGAGCGCGACGAGGAGGCGCGGCGCGCGCAGCGCCTCGAGGCGGAGGTGACCCGGGCCGAGGCCCGTGCGGCCCGCGCCGAGGGCCGGCTCGCCGAGCGCCGCCAGGAGGCCGAGCAGAACGCCACCGGGTCGTCCGGCGGCGAGCCGACGGACGAGTGGCTGGCCGCCCACGAGGCGCTCCTCGCCGAGCTCGAGGCGGTCCGCGGGCACCGCGAGGACCTGCTGCGCCAGGTCGAGGAGCTGCGCGAGGGGGCCGAGCGCGATCGGCAGGCGGTCGCGCGGTTGAGCACCATCCTCGCCGAGTCCGGCGGGCGCGCCGGCGACGAGGACGACGCCGTCGCCGAGGAGGAGCCGCCGGCGACGGTGCTCGAGGCGGTCGAGCGCGCCGCCGAGCGTCTCGCGCACCTGACGTTCACGCGCTCGGCGTTCGAGTCGGCGGCCGACAGCCCGTTCCGCCGCCCGCCCGACATCCTGGAGACCCTCGAGCGCCTCGACCGGCTCGGCGCGCTCTACGCGGACCCGTCCGGATTCGGCACGTCGCTCGGCGAGGCCGCGACCTCGCTCGGCCTGACGTGGCGCCCGGCGGTCTCCGAGCTCGCGCGCAGCCGCCATCCCGACCGCTACACCGCCGTCCACGAGGGCGCGCGCCTCGACCTCGGCCCGCACGTCGCGATCGGCTCCGGCTCCGGCGCGGGCTTCATCGCCCGCATCTACCTGCACGTCGCCGACGGCTCGGGCGAGGTGCCGCGCGGCCTGTACGTCGGGCACGTCGGGCGCCACCTGCCGGACACGACGACGTAGCGCGCGCGCCCGGCCGACCCGACGCAGCGCGGCACGGCGCCGGCGCCACCCCGGCTTCGCGGCCCTGGCGGCCGGGTAGCCACGGCGCCATGGCGCACGTCCTCTTCGACGTCAACGGCACGCTGCTGGACCCGCGGGCGCTCACCGCGTCGTGGGAGGGGGCGCCGAGCGGGGTCGGGCTCAGCCTGCTCGACCAGACGGTCGCCCAGGCGATGGTCGACACGATGACCGGCGAGTTCCGCGAGTTCCGCCAGTACATGCGCGCCGCTCTGCGCCACCGCGCCCGGCTCGCGGGCCTCGGCGAGGATGCGGTGGAGGCCGGGCTGCAGGCGGCCGCCGCGCTGCCGCCCTACCCGGACGCCGCCGACGCGCTCGCCCGCCTCACGCTCGCGGGCCACACGCCCAGCGCGCTGACGAACAGCCCCGCCGAGGGCGCGCGCTCCGCGCTGCGGGAGGCCGGCCTGCTCGACCACTTCCACGCCGTCATCAGCGTCGAGGCGGTGAACGCCTACAAGCCCGACCCGCGCGTCTACGCCCACGCGCTCGAGCTGCTCGGCACGGCCGCCGCGGAGACCTGGTTCGTCGCCGGCCACTGGTGGGACGTGGCGGGCGCCAAGCGCGCCGGCCTGCGCACCGCGTGGATCGGCCGCGACGAGGGCGCGCTGCTCGAGACCGTCCCCACGCCCGACCTCCACGTCGCCGACCTCAAGGAGGCCGCCGAGGCGATCGCCGCGGCGGGCTGACTCGGGGACCTACTCGCCCGCGCCGGCGAGGCGCTTCTCGGCCCAGAACGCCGCGCACGGGTTGCCGTTGTAGTCCGGGATCGAGCGGTACCCCTCCGCCTCGTAGAGGGCCCGGGCGTGCGGCTGCCGGGCGCCGGTGTCGAGGCGCACGCGCTCGTAGCCCAGGTCGCGGGCGGCCGCCTCGAGCGCGGCCAGGAGCGCGCGGGCGAGGCCGCGCGAGCGGGCGTGGGGCACGACGTACATGCGCTTGATCTCGGCGAGACCGTCGCCGAGGCGCTTGACGCCGCCGCCGCACACCGGCTCGCCGCCCTCGAAGCCGACGAGGAACGTGCCGTGCGGCGGGCCCATCTCCGCGGGCGTCGCCGTCGGCGACCCCGGCGCGTCGATCCGCCCGCCGTACGTCGCGTGCAGCTCGTCGATCATCGCCGCGAGGAGGTCGCTGGCCGGCGGCTCGCCGGCGCCGACCGTCTGGAAGCTCGGCATGGGCGCTATCGTCGCGCACCCCGATGCCAAGAGACTGGACCGACGTCTTCATCACCGGCGACGGGGCCGCCGCCCCGGCGACCGCCGCCGACGAGCCGGAGCCCGAGCGCCGGCGCGGGTTCTTCCGCCGCCTGCGCCAGAACCTGTCCAAGACGCGGCAGGCGCTCGGCGCCGAGATCCAGGCGACGCTGTTCGAGGGCACCCTCGACGAGCAGACGTGGGAGCGCCTCGAGGAGGCGCTGATCATGGCCGACGTCGGCGCGCGCACCACGGCGGAGGTCGTCGCGAAGCTCGAGATGGAGCACGAGTCCGGCGAGGTCGAGGGCGGCGAGGCGCTGACGCGCCGCCTGCGCGAGCTGCTCGCCGACCTGGCCCGGCCGGGGGAGGGGCGCATCGACCTGACCCACGAGCCGACGGTGATCATGGTCGCCGGGGTCAACGGCACCGGCAAGACGACGACGATCGGCAAGCTGGCCTGGCACCTGCAGCGCGAGCTCGGCAAGACCGTCGTGCTCGGCGCCGCCGACACGTTCCGCGCCGCCGCCGTCGAGCAGCTCGCCGGGTGGGCGGAGCGCGCGGGGTGCGAGATCGTCACCGGCCCCGAGGGCTCGGACCCCGGATCGGTCGCCTTCGAGGCCGTCAAGCAGGGGCGCGAGCGCGGCGCCGACGTCATCATCGTCGACACCGCCGGGCGCCTGCACACCCAGGACGCCCTCATGGCCGAGCTTGCGAAGGTGCGCCGCGTGATCGCCAAGCAGCTCCCCGACGCGCCGCACGAGACGCTGCTGACGGTGGACGCGACGACCGGCCAGAACGGGCTGCGCCAGGCGAAGATGTTCTCCGAGACCGTCCCCGTCGACGGCATCGTCCTCACCAAGCTCGACGGCACCGCCAAGGGCGGCATCGCGCTGGCGATCGCCGGTGAGCTCGGGATCCCGGTCAAGCTCATCGGCATCGGCGAGGCCCTCGAGGACCTGCGGCCGTTCGACGCCGATGACTTCGCCGCGGCGCTGGTGCAGCCGGGCGGCGACTGATCGTCGCCCGTCGCCGGTCGCGCAGCTAATCTCGGACGGACATGGATGCCTGGGTGCTGTGGCTCATCGCCGCGGTCGTGCTCGCGGTTGCGGAGGTGCTCAACCTCAGCTTCTTCCTGTTCCCGTTCGCGATCGGCGCGGCCGGCGCGGCGGCGGCCGACCTCGCGGGCGGCGGCACGGCGGTGTCGCTCGCGGTGTTCGCGGTGCTGACGGGCGTGAGCTTCGGCGTCGTGCGGCCGATCGCCCGGCGCCACCTGCAGACGCCGCCGCAGATCCGCACCGGGACGGCCGCCCTGATCGGCCGGTCCGCGGTCGTCCTCGAGCGCATCGCCAACGACGAGGGCGTCGGCTGCGTGAGGATCGACGGCGAGACGTGGACCGCCCGCAGCTACGACGAGGACCAGGTGATCGAGCCCGGCACGCGGGTGCAGGTCATGGAGATCCAGGGCGCGACCGCGCTCGTGGCCGAGTAGAACGTTCGGAGGACGAGATGACCGGATTGATCGTCGTGGCCGTGCTGGTGGTGTTCGCGCTGTTCCTCGCGGCCAAGACCGTGCGGATCATCCCGCAGGCGCGCGCGGGCGTCGTCGAGCGCCTCGGGCGCTACAGCCGCACCCTGCAGCCGGGGCTGACGGTGGTGGTGCCCTTCATCGACCGCGTCCGGCCGCTGATCGACCTGCGCGAGCAGGTCGTCACGTTCCCGCCCCAGCCGGTGATCACCGAGGACAACGTCTCGGTCGGGATCGACACGGTCCTGTACTTCACGATCACCGACCCGAAGTCCGCCAGCTACGAGATCGCCAACCCGCTCCAGGCGATCGAGCAGCTGACGGTCACGTCGCTGCGCAACATCGTCGGCGACCTCACGCTCGAGGAGACGCTCACCAGCCGCGACCGCGTCAACACGGCGCTGCGGATGGTGCTCGACGAGCGCACGGGCAAGTGGGGGATCCGCATCAACGGCGTCGAGATCAAGTCGATCGATCCGCCCAGCTCGATCCAGGAGGCGATGGAGAAGCAGATGCGCGCCGAGCGCGACCGCCGCGCGGCGATCCTCAACGCCGAGGGCGTCAAGCAGTCCCAGATCCTCACGGCCGAGGGCGAGAAGCAGTCGGCGGTGCTGAAGGCCGAGGGCGCCCGCGAGGCGGCGATCCTGCGCTCCGAGGGCGAGGCGAAGGCGATCGACACCGTCTTCAAGGCCATCCACGCCGGCGACCCCGACCCCAAGCTGCTCAGCTACCAGTACCTGCAGATGCTGCCCGAGCTCGCCAAGGGCGACGCGAACAAGATCTGGGTCATCCCCTCGGAGTTCACCGCGGCGCTGGGGAACATCGGCAACGCGATCGGCGGCCGTCTCGGGGGCGAGGGCGCGGCGCCGACGCCGCCGGCTCCGTCCACGGGCTCCGGCCCGGCGGCGCTGTCGTCGGGCGATCGCCGCCCCGACACCGACGACGCCGGGCGGTCGCTGCCGCCGGGCGCGCCGCCGGCGCCGTAGGCCGGGCGGGAGGCGCTCAGGCCGCCTGTGCGGCCTCGCGGGCGATGCGGCCCAGTGCGACCTGGAGCGCGCCGCCGGCGAGCACCGCCGCCGTCGCCTCGGCCAGCAGCCGCCCGCGCAGACCGCCCCGCGGGCGGACGCCGACGGACGCGTGGACCTCGCTGCCCGCCACCGACGGGCGCAGCTCGTAGGCGACGTCGAGGGCGACCGGGCCGTCGGCCGACAGCGCGAGGCGCTCGAGGTCCGCGCGGTGCACCTCGACGTGGAAGTCGACGGCCCGTCCGGCGAGGCGGCCGCTCACGCGGGCGCGGCTGCCCTGGGCCAGGCGCGGACCGGACAGCTCCGCGACGTCGAAGGCGACCGGCGCCCAGCGCAGGCACGCGTCGGGGTCGGTGAGGAGCTCGAGCACGGTGGCGGGGCACGCCGGGGCGGTGGCGGAGGCGGTGTAGGTGCGCATCGGAGGGGAGCGGTCGGAGCGGCTGCGGCGGGGTCGCAGCACCCCTCTCGCGCCGGCCCGACCGCGGCCAGGGGGCGGCCCCGCATGCCGTGGTGGGGCAGGCCGCACTCCGGCGTGGCGCCGCGCGTGCGCTCCGCGCGGGCGACGCCACAGCCGACCCTGACGAGGCGATCCGGGCCGTACACTGGCCTTCGTGTTCGACGCCCTGTCCGAGAAGCTCCAGGAGACGCTCGCCGACGTCCGCGCCCACGGGACGCTGACCGAGGACGACATCAACAAGGCCATGCGCGAGATCCGTCTCGCGCTGCTCGAGGCCGACGTCAACTTCAAGGTCGTCAAGCAGTTCACGGCGACGGTCAAGGAGCGCTGCCTCGGGGCCGAGGTCGTCGGCCAGCTCAACCCCGGCCAGCAGGTCGTCAAGATCGTCCACGAGGAGCTCGCCGCGCTGATGGGCGGGGCCTCGATGGGCGTCACCTTCTCGCCGCGCCCGCCCACCGTGATCCTCATGGCCGGCCTGCAGGGCTCCGGCAAGACGACGGCGAGCGCCAAGCTCGCCCGCTACCTGAAGGCCGAGCACGGCTCCTCGGTCGCGCTCGCGGCCTGCGACGTGTACCGCCCGGCGGCCGTCGAGCAGCTCGTCAAGGTCGGCGCGCAGGTGGGCGCCGACGTCTACGAGCAGGGCACGGACCGCTCGCCGGTCGACATCGCCGCGTGGGCGCTCGACCGCGCGAAGATGGAGGGCAAGGACGTCCTCATCGTCGACACCTCCGGCCGCCTCCACGTCGACGAGGCGCTCATGCAGGAGCTCGTCGACATCCGCAAGGCGGTCAAGCCGCACCAGATCCTCCTCGTCGTCGACGCGATGACCGGCCAGGACGCGGTCAACGTCGCCGAGCAGTTCGCCCAGGCGGTCGACTTCGACGGCGTCGTGATGACCAAGCTCGACGGCGACGCCCGCGGCGGCGCCGCGCTCAGCGCCAAGGCGGTCACCGGCAAGCCGATCCTCTTCGCCGGGGTCGGCGAGAAGCTCGACCAGCTCGAGCGCTTCCACCCCGAGCGCATGGCCCAGCGCATCCTCGGCATGGGCGACGTCATGTCGCTCATCGAGAAGGCCGAGCGCCAGTACGACGAGGACGAGGCCAAGGAGCTCGAGCGCAAGCTGCGCCGCAACGAGTTCACGCTCGAGGACTTCCTCAACCAGCTCAAGACGCTGCGCAAGATGGGCCCGCTGCAGTCGATCCTCGGCATGCTCCCCGGCCTCTCGGGCGCCCAGCTGTCGCAGATGAAGGTCGACGAGCGCGAGATCGATCGCGTCGAGGCGATCATCCTCTCGATGACGCCCGAGGAGCGCCGGCGGCCCGAGCTCATCAAGGGCTCGCGGCGCCTGCGGATCGCCAAGGGATCGGGCACGAACGTCCAGGCGGTCAACCAGCTCGTGAAGCAGTTCGACCAGATGCGCAAGCTCATGCGACAGCTCGGTCGCGGCAAGATGCCCGACATCGGGGCGCTCATGCGGCAGGCCCGCTAACCTCCTCCGTCGCTTTCCGTTCGAAAGGAATCCATGGCAGTTCGACTCAGGCTGACGCGCGTAGGCGGCAAGAAGGACCCCATCTGGCGGGTCGTCGTCGCCGATCAGCGCTCGCCGCGCGACGGGCGCTTCATCGAAAACGTGGGGCAGTACACCCCCCAGACCGATCCCTCCACGATCGTCCTCAAGGAGGACCGGATCCGCGAGTGGCTCTCCAAGGGCGCGCAGCCCACGCCGCAGGTCAAGAAGCTCCTGCGCATCCAGGGCATCGACCCCACCGCTCGCTGAGGCCCGTGCGCGACCTGCTCGAGTACCTCGCGCGGGCGCTCGTCGACGAGCCTGACGGGGTGACCGTCGAGCAGTTCGAGGAGGACGACGGCACGGTCGTCCTCGAGCTCGCCGTCGCGGACGACGACTACGGCAAGGTCATCGGCCGCGGAGGCCGCACGGCCAACGCGCTGCGGACCCTCGTCAAGGCGGCGGCGGTCAAGGAGAACCGCCGCGTGCTCGTCGACATCGTCGACTGACGTGGCGCCCGAGGCCGATGACTGGCTCGTCGCGGGCCGGGTCGGCCGGCCGCACGGCCTGGACGGCTCCTTCCACGTGACGCAGGCGCGCCCGGCGCTGCTCGGGCTCGGCGCCAGCGTCCGCGTGGGCGACCGCGAGGCCGAGATCGTCCGGCGCTCCGGCACCGAGGAGCGTCCGATCCTCCGGCTCGCCGGCCACGACGGCCGCGACGCGGCGGAGGGGCTGCGCGGCGTCGAGCTGATGGTCCCGCGCCACACCGCGCCGCCGCTCGAGGACGAGGAGTGGTGGGCCGACGACCTCGTGGGCTGCCGCGTCGTCGACGGCGAGCGCCCGCTCGGCTTCGTCGTGCGCCTGATCGCCCTGCCCTCGTGCGAGGCGCTCGAGGTCGCGGACGTCGACGAGGAGTTCCTCGTGCCGCTCGTGGGCGACGCGGTGCGCTCGGTGGACATCGAGGCGAAGGTGATCGACGTCGACGTCGCCTTCCTCGGCGACACCGCGCCGGCATCCGTCCGCGGCGACGAGGCGGGCTGACCGTGCAGCTGGACGTCGTCACGCTCTTCCCCGACTGGTTCGAGTGGTTCAGCTCGCAGCGGCATGTCGCCAACGCGCTCGCCGGCGGCCACGAGCTGCGCGCGCTGAACCCGCGCGAGCACACGCCGCTGAGCGGCGGCCAGGTCGACGACACCCCGTTCGGCGGCGGCGCCGGGATGGTGCTGCGCGTCGACGTCATGGACGCCGCGCTGCGCGGCTTCTACGGCGTGGACCCCGTCGAGCTGCGCCGGCAGCGCCGCGTCCTCGCGCTCACGCCCGGCGGGCGGATGCTCGACGACGCCTTCGTCGACGAGCTCGCGGCCGAGCCGGCGATCACGCTGCTCTGCGGGCGCTACGAGGGCTTTGACGAGCGCATCGTCCAGCACTTCGCCTCCGACGCCGTCTCGATCGGCCGCTACGTCCTCTCGGGCGGCGAGCTCGCCGCCATGGTCGTCTGCGACGCCGTGCTGCGCAAGCTCCCCGGCGCCCTCGGCCACGCCGACTCCGCGCACGAGGAGTCCTTCAGCGCGGCGCTCGGCGGCGACCCCGAGTACCCGCACTACACGCGTCCCGCCGAGTACCGCGGCTGGAAGGTGCCCGACGTGCTGCTCTCCGGCCACCACGAGGAGATCCGCCGCTGGAGGCGCGCCCGCAGCCGGGAGCGTGGGGCGTCGTCGCCCGGCGGTTCGCTACCATGAGCGGCCCGCGCGACACGTGGACCGGCCGTCTGCGCGACCCCTCTTCTTCTTCGCTATGAGCACCGTTATCGAATCCCTCGAGCGCGCACAGCTGCGCCGTGTGCCCCAGTTCGGGGCCGGCGACCGCGTCCGCGTCCATTTCCAGGTCCTCGAAGGCACGCGTCGACGCACGCAGGTCTTCGAGGGCGTGGTGATCAAGCGCCAGGGCCACGGTGCGCGCGAGACCTTCACGGTCCGCAAGCAGTCGTTCGGCGTCGGCGTCGAGCGCACGTTCCCCGTGCACTCGCCCAAGATCGAGAAGATCGACGTCGCCGCCCGCGGTGACGTGCGCCGCGCCAAGCTGTACTACCTGCGCGAGCGGGTCGGCAAGCGGGCGCGCGTTCGCGAGCGGCGGTACACGGGTCCCGAGGAGTCGGTGGTCCCGGGCCTGCTGCACGATCCGGCCGCCGCCCTCGAGGCGGAGGCCGCCGCAGCGACCGAGGCGGTCGACGCCGAGGGCGAGACGGCCCAGGAGGTCGTCACGGGCGGCGGCGCGGCCGACACGGCCGCCGAGCCCGAGGCCCCGACGGGTGACGGCGCCGCGCCGGCTGCCGCCGAGGCCGGTGAAGCTGCGCCCGCATCGGCCCAGGCTGCCGATGCTGAGGCGCCGGTGGCGGGTGAGCCCGCCCCCGACGACAGGGCGTGAGGACGAAGCAGAAGTCGGCAGGAGGCTCGCTCCTCGAGCTGGTGGTCATCGTTGCCGTGGCGCTCGGCTTGGCGCTCGGCATCCAGGCGTTCCTCGTCAAGCCGTACCGCATCCCGAGCGAGTCGATGGTTCCGACGCTCCAGATCGGCCAGCGCGTGCTCGTCAACCGGATCGGCCATCGCTTCAGCGAGCCCGACATCGGCGACGTGGTCGTCTTCCACCCGCCGACGGGCTCGGAGACCGACACCTGCGGCGACCCCAACCGCGACGAGAACGGGCCCTGCCCGCGTCCCGCGGGGGGCCCGGACAAGGTCAACTTCATCAAGCGCGTCGTCGCCGGGCCGGGCGACACGATCAG
>JAXDHC010000286.1:0-4818 GCA_034664705.1 Solirubrobacteraceae bacterium | reverse complement strand
GCATTGCGGGCTGGACGCGATCCAGCAGCGCCGGGCGCCCGACGACCAGCGCGTGGCCCTCGACGACACCCTCGACCCCCAGGCCCACCCGGTTCACGAAGCCCGCGACGCCCGCAAGCGGCCCCGCGGCCGCGGCCGCCCGCGCGATCGCCTGCGCGACCGGGTGCTCGGACGCGTGCTCCACGGCCCCCACGAGCCGCAGCGCCTGCTCGCCGTCGACGCCCTCGGCCACCACGACCTCGACCAGGCCCATCCGCCCGGTCGTGACCGTCCCGGTCTTGTCGAGCACGACCGTGTCGACCCTGCGCGTGGACTCCAGCACCTCGGGGCCCTTGATCAACAGACCCAGCTGCGCGCCGCGACCCGTACCGACCAACAGCGCCGTCGGCGTCGCCAGCCCCAGCGCACACGGGCACGCGATGATCAGCACCGCCACCGCCGCCGTGAACGCAAAGCTCGCGCTCTCCCCCGCCCCCAGCCAGAACCCCAGCGTCACCACCGCCAACCCGATCACCACCGGCACGAAGACACCCGACACCCGATCGGCGAGGCGCTGCACCGGCGCCTTGCCCGTCTGGGCGTCCGTCACCAACCGCGCGATCTGCGCCAGCGCCGTGTCCGCACCAACCCTCATCGCGCGAACCACAAGACGCCCGCCGGCGTTCACCGTCGCCCCGACCACCTCCGACCCCGGCGCGACCTCCACCGGCACCGACTCACCGGTCAGCATGCTCACATCCACCGCCGATGAGCCCGCCTCGACGACCCCATCGGCCGCCACCTTCTCCCCCGGGCGCACCACGAAGCGATCACCCACCCGCAAATCGCCGACCGCGACCCGGCGCTCAGCGCCGTCGGCGTCCAGCACACCGACATCCTTCGCGCCCAACTCGAGCAACGCCCGCAGCGCCGCGCCCGCACGGCGCTTCGCCGTCGCCTCGTAGAAGCGCCCCGCGAGGATCAGCGTCGTGACGACCGCCGCCGTCTCCAGGTAGATGTGGTCCGCGCCCTGGCCGCGCTGGGGCAGCAGGTCGAACGCCATGCGCATCCCGGTCGTGCCGGCCTCGCCGAGGAAGAGCGCGTACAGCGACCACAGCCACGCCGCCAGCGTGCCGACGCTGATCAGGGTGTCCATCGACGCCGCGCCATGGCGCAGGTTCGCCCACGCGGCCCGGTGGAACGGCCAGGCGCCCCAGAGGACCACGGGCGTGGCGAGGTTGAGCGCGAGCCACTGCCAGTTGTCGAACTGCAGCGCGGGCACCATGGAGAGCAGGAGGACCGGCACCGAGAGGACGGCCGACAGCCCGAGCCGGCGGCGCAGCGACGCGGTCGCAGCGTCCGCGTCGTGCGCCGCGGCGTCGCCGCTCTCCGGCTCGGGCGCCGGCAGGACGGCGCTGTAGCCCGCGGCCTCCACGGCTCCGACGAGCTGCTCGGGCGCGACGGCGGCGGGGTCGTAGTCGACCGTCGCCTTCTCGGTGGCGTAGTTCACGCTGGCCGAGACGCCCTCGAGGCGGTTGAGCCCGCGCTCGACGCGGTTCGCGCACGAGGCGCAGGTCATGCCCGCGATCGGCAGCTCCAGGTGCTCCACCGGCGCGCTCACGCCGCCACCTCGTCGGCGGCGGGGCTCGGCGTGCTGTCGGTGAACAAGCGGTTCATGGGCAGGCCGGGATCCGGTCGGCTACACCCTGGGGGTATCCCCGACCACCCCACTCTACACACCCCAAGGGGGTATCATGGAGGCCATGGCGACCAGCACCACCGAGACCCGCGGCTACAGCGCGACCAAGGACCAGCTCCTCAAGCGCCTGCGCCGCGTTCAGGGCCAGGTCGGCGGCGTCGAGCGGATGGTCGAGGACGACCGCTACTGCATCGACATCCTGACGCAGATCTCCGCCGTCCAGGCGGCGCTCGACAAGGTGGCTCTCGGCCTGCTGGACGAGCACGCCCGCCACTGCGTCATCGACGGCCCCGACGGCAAGAAGGACGAGCGCACCGACGAGCTCATGGCCGCCGTCGGGCGGCTCATGCGGCGCGGGTAGCGCCGGCCGCCCTCGAGACCGGGCCGACGACCGGCCCGCCGCTCGGCGGGCCCGCGGTCGTCAACGCCGGGCTATCGCGCGTCGCGGAGCTTGACCAGGCGCACGATCGGGGCCTGGCCCGGGACATCGATGCGCAGGGTGTACTTCGCGCCGGCGCGCAGGGCCGCCTTGGAGGTCACACGCGCGGTGTAGATCAGGTCGCTGCCGTGCCGGCCGGTGCGCGCGAGCGACGAGACGCGCCGGCCATCGCCGGCGAAGCGCACGGTCGTCCGGCGCGGCAGCGCGTCGGACGCGAAGTGAAGCTGGGCGTGGTGGGCGTCGACGAGGCGCAGCGTCGGCGCACCGCCGAGCTTCACGTCGGCAGCGCCGGCGGCCGCCGGCGCGAGCGCGGCGACGGCGAGCAGGGAAGCGGTCACGGTGATGGGCCTGCGGATCATGGTGAACCTCTGAGGGCGTGTGCGGATGGCGTGCACCCATTGCACCTCAGGACCGGCCCGGATTCAGGACCACCAAGGTGGGAGCTCGCCACACCAAAGCGGCTGCGGTGATCGAGGGCCTCATCCCGTCTCGAAGGAGAACTCGCCGCCGTCGGGCGCGCCCGCGCCGGAGCCGGAGGGCACCGGACCCGCCGCGGCGGCCGGGACGCTCGGCGTCGTCGGCGGCGGCGTGGCGGCCGGCCGGCGCGCCGGGGGCGCCGTCACGCGCGGCGGCGACGGCGTGCCGCTTGCCGCCGCCGGCGCGGCGGCCGCGCGCCTCGGCGCCGTCCGGCGCGAGCGCGGGCCCGGCCGGACGCGGGCGCGGCGCGTGGCGCGCGAGCCCGCCGCCTTGCGCGCCGCCGCCGCGACCGGGCGCTGCGACGCACGGGCGACCACGAAGCGCTTCGCGCTCGGCGACGCCGGCGCCTGCGCCACCGCCGCCGGCGGGGCCACCGGCGCATCACGCACCGCGCCGTCGACCGCCATCCCGCCGCCCGCCAGCGCGACGACCGAGGCGACCGTCGCGGCCGCCCTGCCGGTCGCCGCCGTCTCGACCATCGCCTGGGCGCGGAACGCCGTGGTCGCCGCCCGCTCGCTGAGGTCACCCCACAGCGCGTGCCACAGCCGCTCGACGACGCCGCTCACGCCGACCCAGCCCTCGTGACCGTCGGCCGCGGCCAGGCCACCGAGCGGGAACAACGCGACCAGCGGCGCGTTGGAGCCGCGCAGCTCGCGCACCATCGCCCGGCAGCCCGCGCAGTTGCGCAGATGCGGGCGCAGCTGCGTCAGCTGCTCCGCGCTCGCCTCGCCGTCGACCATCGCCGACAGCACCGGCGCCCAGCGCTGGCACTCCTGCCCGGTCTCGATCCCCGCGTACCGCGCCAGGAAGCTCTTGCGCCCCTCGGCCAGGCACCGGTTCACCTTGGTGTACGACCATCCGGTCGTCTCGCAGATCTCCTGATAGCTGTTGCCCATCGCCTTCAGCCACAGCGCCCGGACCTCCTGGGGCTTCAGCCGCTGCAGGGCCTCGGCCGAGCGCGCGACGCGCTCGAAGCCGATGACCCGCTCCTCGGGCGAGGGCGCGGTGCGGACCTCGAGGGCGTCGAGGTCGACCGCCTCGCCGCCGACGAGCTCCCGCCGCGACCGGTTGACGGCGAGCGCCTCGTGCTTGACGACGGTGTGCAGCCAGCCGGCGGCGCGGTCGGCGTCCAGGCGCCCGGCGTGGCGGATGAGGATCTCCAGGCCGCGCTGGTAGGCGTCCTGGGCATCGTCGGCGCACAGGCTGTAGCGGCGCGCCATCCGCAGCAGCGACTCGGCGTGCGCCGCGATCAGCTGCAGGACCAGGCGCTCGGCCTCCTCCGGCGACCGCCGCGGCGCGGCGGCGAGCTCCTCCCCGGCACCGCCGGGTTGACCGTGGCCGGCCGCGTCGACAGGACCTGCGATCTCGATCGGGGCGACGTCGGGCCCCCCGGTTGCGACGTCTTCCATGACTTTCTCCTCGAACTGTTCTGTTCTTTGCGAAGGCGCGCATCGACAGAACTCGCCCCCTCCCTGGGGGCCCGTTCGACGGTTTTTCCGGTGTTTGCGGGATTTCGGTGGACGAGTGTTGGAAGCGCCAGAGAGAGCGGCGCGGCGCCAAACCGGTTGAGCGTCCAGGCGGCGCCCCACCTCGTGGGCGGACCGCGGACCGCCGGCCGTCGCCGCGGTGTCGTGATGCTCCGCGCGACCGCCTGGGGCGGTACGACGCGTGCGCGGGCGGCATGGAGCGAGAGGTGGACCGCGGCGGCCGGCTCACGGGGTGAGTGTCGGCTTCGGGGCGGTGGTTTCAGGCCCGAAGTCGCACTCGCGCCGACCGGTCGACGGTCCTGGCCGCGCCCGAGACGATCCGCCAGCGGCTTCGCGGGGCGTTGTAGGCGGCCCGCTCGGCCGGCGTGGCCGGGCGCAGGACGAACACGTCCCCGTCGACGCGCACACGCGCCTGGCCCGAGCGCCCGTCGACGCGGACGGCGAAGGCGCCGAGCGTGCGGGGACTCGCAGGAGGCCCGCGCCGGCCCCCGCCGCCGAAGTCGTCGAGGGCTTCGCGGCACGTGCTGCCGGCGCCCGCGGCGGCGCCGACCCGGCGCTGCTCGGCGGGCGACAGGTAGGCGCATCCGGCCTCCCCGTCTCCGTCCACGTCGGCGGCGACGAGGTAGGCGCGCACCGTGCGCACGGCGCTCCCGGCCGAGAGCGCCGAGGTGGCGGTCGCGGCGTGTTCGCCGTGGGTGCCGGCGATCGCGGCGGCCACCGCGGCGACGACCACCGCC
>JAXDHC010000285.1:0-2918 GCA_034664705.1 Solirubrobacteraceae bacterium | reverse complement strand
GCGCGCGGCGCACGCCGAGCGCCGGGGCGGTCCTCCCCGCGGTGCGGCGGGCCGCGGCGCCCGTCGCCGCCCGCGACGCGCGGAAGCGCACCGGGCGCCCGCCGAGGCGACCCGTCGCGCCGCTGGCGTCCAGGCGCAGGAAGCCGCTGGCGCCGCGCGGGCCGCTGACCCTGATGCGCCCGCTCACGTCGGCGTCGCCGGCGCGGAGCGTGCCGGTCACGCGCAACCCGGGCACAAACCCATAGCGGCGCAGGCGCAGCGTGCCGGCGGCGTCGTTGGCGAGGCTGAAGCTGCCGCCGCGGAGTCCCCCGCCACGCAGCGGGAGCTGCGCGTCCTGGAGCTGGCCGGCGGTGATGAGGGCGTCCTGGACCGAGTCGAGGACCGCGAAGAGGGCGCGCCCCGGTGTGCCGCCGACCCCAGGCGCGGAGCGGAAGTCGCGCAGCGAGCGCGGTGGACGCGGAAGCGGGTTGAGGCCGTTCTCGCGGTTGCGGCACGGGTTGCCGACCTGGCGGTCGGCGACAAAGCGCGTGAGCGCCCGCGAGATGCAGCCGGTGAGGTCGCTGTCGGTCGCGTCGTGGCCGCTGCCGCGCAGCGCGACGACGCTCGCGTGCGGCAGCTGCTGCGCCGTGGCGACGGCGTTCTCGATCGGGGTGCGGAGATCGAGACGGCCGCCGAGCAGGAGCGCCGGCACGTCCGGGAGGGGACCGGTGAACGGCGGGTGCGGCACGTCGCCGGGCCACAGGAGGCAGTCGTCGACGTACCCCGTGCGGAAGACCGACTGGGCGTCGAACGGCGCGTACTGCGCGGGTGGGATCGCCGCGAGCGCGGCCTGGGCGATCGCGGGGCGGGCCGGGATCGGCGTGGTGAGCGAGTACGGCAGCGGGACGTCGAGGCACCCGGTCGTGACGTTCAGCCCGAAGCTGAGCTCGGCCGTCGTCGTCCGGTTGCCCTGGCCGATGCGCCGCAGGCGCATGAGCAGCGCGCGGTCGCCGCGCACGGCGGCCGAGACGGCGCCGGGCAGCGCGGCCTGCAGCAGCGGGTTGAGATCGCCGGCGATCAGCAGGAACGACAGCTCGTCGGGGTTGCGGTACAGCGTCCGCCGGCGCCGGCCCCGGTCGTCGTAGTAGACGCCGCGCAGCGGGCCGCCCGCCGCGTTCATCCGCGCGACGAGCGTCCCGAGGTCGGCGACGGGGTCGCGCGTGACGCCGCGACAGCGCGTCCCTCGGCATTGCTCGCGCAGGACCCGCGGGAGGTTGCGGTACGTGTCGAGCAGGAACGGGTCCGGCCCGTCGGGGCCCACGATCGAGTCGAGGATCAGGCGGTCGACGTTCTGCGGGAAGGCCCGCGCGTACTGCAGCGCGACGTGCGTGCCGTACGAGATCCCCATGAGGGCGACCTTGTCGGCGCCGAGCGCCTGGCGCAGCGCCTCGAGGTCGAGCACGGTGTCGGCCGTGGAGTAGAACGCGCGCCGCGGCCCGATCCTCGCCGCGCACGTCGCCACGGTGCTCGGCAGGAAGGCGTCCAGCGACCGCAGGCGCTGGACCTCGGGGCAGCGCAGGACGCCGGACCGGCCGGTGCCGCGCTGGTCGAGCACCGCGAGGCGGTAGCGCGAGAGCGCCGGCTCGAGGCTGATGGCGAACGAGCCGGCGGAGTCGACGGCGGGCTGGCCGGGACCGCCCGACAGCGCGATGAGCAGCCGGCGCGCCCGCGTCGGGTACCGGCGCTGCGCGGCGAACCGCAGGTCGACGCTCCCCGGAACGGCGCCCGCGCGGTCGAGCGGGACGGTGAGCGTCCCGCAGCCGAAGGACTCCTGCCCGGGGCAGGCCGTCAGGCGTGGGGTCCCCTGCGCGGCGGCGGGAGAGGCCGACGCCGTCAGCGCGACCAGGACGAGGGCGACGGCGAGAAGGAGGCGCTGACGGTTGGGCACAGGCTGCGCGGACCGTACCCGGATCGCCCCGTCCGTGCGCGGCAGCGTCCTTAGCTGGACAAAAGGCGGCGCCGCTTTACTCTGCACCCTATGTCTGCGGGTGAGAGGCACCTGTACTCACGCGACCGTGAGGCCGAGCAGCTCGCTCTGCAGCGTGAATGGCGCCGGCTGACGCGCGCCGCGACCGTGGTCGCGGTCCTGACGAGCCCGGTGACGTTCGCGTTCTTCTACGTGCAGCACGACTGGCCGCTGTTCTGGTCGATCCTCGCCACGCTGGCGTTCGTCATCGCCTTCCGCGGCCTGATGGACGTGCTCGCCCACCGTCTGATCCCGCGCGCGAGCCTCTACGGGGCCGGCCGCGAGCTCGTCGAGGAGGACATCGTCTCGCGCCGGCGCGTCTGGTACTGGCGCACGAAGTTCCGCCGGCTGATGTGGCTGGCGATCGTCGCCGGCATCGTCTTCACGGTGCTGTGGGCGGTCGGCATGACGCCGCAGGAGCTCGGCAACGGCATCCTCGGCGCGCTGCCCCTGCTGCTCATCTACGGCATCCAGCTGCCGCTGCTGTTCTTCGGCAACCTGCTCATCCTCTTCGGGCCGCTCCTCTTCTTCGGCCTCAAGCAGATGAAGGGCTACGAGCCGGGCGACGCCGACTGGGGCGTGAAGCTCGAGGACGTCCGCGGCCAGGCGGAGCCCAAGGACGAGGCGAAGAAGGTCATCGAGCTGTGGTCGGCCGGGGACGAGTTCCGCGAGGCGGGCGGCAAGCCCGAGCGCGGCCTGCTGTTCATCGGCGCGCCGGGCACCGGCAAGACCATGCTCTCCAAGGCGATCGCCACGTCGTTCAACTCGCCGATCGTGACGATGCCGGGCTCGGGCTTCGCGCAGACGTTCATCGGCATGGACGTCATCGTCGTGATGTTCCTCATCCGCAAGGCGCGGCGGCTGGCCCGCAAGTGGGGCGGCCAGTGCATGGTCTTCATCGACGAGATCGACG
>JAXDHC010000284.1:0-2847 GCA_034664705.1 Solirubrobacteraceae bacterium | reverse complement strand
AGGCCCTCCAGCGCCTGTACGAGGCCGCCGAGCGCGCGAAGGTCGAGCTGTCGAGCACGACGCAGACGCAGATCAACCTGCCGTTCATCACCGCCGACGCGGCGGGCCCCAAGCACCTGAACACGTCGCTGACGCGCTCGAAGTTCGAGCAGCTCGTCGGCGACCTCGTCGAGCGCACGCGCGGGCCCGTCGAGCAGGCGCTGTCCGACGCGAAGCTGACGGCCGACGACATCGACGAGGTCATCCTGGTCGGCGGCTCGACGCGCATCCCGGCCGTCCAGGCGCTCGTCCGCAGCCTCACCGGCGGCAAGGACCCGAACATGACGGTCAACCCCGACGAGGTCGTGGCCATCGGCGCGGCGCTCCAGGCCGGCGTCCTCAAGGGCGAGGTCGAGGACGTCGTGCTGCTCGACGTCACACCGCTCTCGCTCGGGCTGGAGACGATGGGCGGCGTCATGACGAAGGTCGTCGAGCGCAACACGACGATCCCGGCCCGGCGCAGCGAGACGTTCTCGACCGCGGAGGACAACCAGACGGCCGTCGACGTGGTCGTGCTGCAGGGCGAGCGCGAGCTCGCGGCCGACAACCGCCAGCTCGCCCGCTTCCGCCTGGAGGGCATCCGCCCGGCGCCGCGCGGGGCCCCGCAGGTCGAGGTCACGTTCGACACCGACGCGAACGGCATCCTCAACGTGTCCGCGCGCGACAAGGAGACCGGCGCCGAGCAGACGGTCACGATCCAGGAGAGCGCGAACCTCGACCAGGGCGAGGTCGAGCGGATGGTCCAGGATGCGCAGACCCACGCGGAGGAGGACCGCCGCCGCCGCGAGGAGATCGACGCGCGCAACGAGCTCGACACGCTCGCCTACCGCGTCGAGCAGCTGCTGTCCGAGCTCGGGGACCGCGTGCCGGTGCACGAGAAGGCACGCGCCGAGCAGCTCGTCGCCGACGCCCGCCAGGCGATCCAGGACCAGGCCGGCATCGACCGCGTCCGGCCGCTCATCGCCGACCTGCAGCAGATGGTCCACGGGCTGCCCGCGAGCGCCGCGGCGCCGGCGGGGACGGGCGGCGACGGCGGCGACGGCGGGGCCGCCGCGCAGGACACCGACGACGAAGAGGTCATCGATGCCGAGTTCACCCGGGAATAGCGAGAGCGGGCAGCCCCCGCCCGACGGCCGCACCGAGCGCTCCGGCGCGGAGGGCAGCCACGCGACAACGGTGCAGAGCCCCGGCGCGCCGCCCGCCGACGGGACGACCCAGGGGGAGGGCGCGCGCACGCCGACCGAGGCGCAGCTCGATGCCGAGATCGCCCGGATGGACGATCGCTACAAGCGCGCGCTCGCCGACCTCGACAACTACCGCAAGCGCTCGGCCCGCGAGGTCGAGCGCCGGGTCGCCGAGAGCGGCGAGGCGCTCATCCGCGACTGGCTCGAGGTCGTCGACAGCGTCGAGCGGGCGCTGCGCATGGAGCAGGACGCGTCGAACCCGCTCTACCAGGGCCTCCGCGCGGTGCTGGATCAGATGGAGACGGTCCTGGCGCGCCACGGCGTCGGACGCGTCGGCGAGGCGGGCGAGCCGTTCGACCCCGAGCGCCACGACGCCGTCGACGTCCGCGTCACCGACGAGGTGCCCGACCGCACCGTGCTCGAGGTCGTCCGATCCGGCTTCGCGCTGGGCGACCGGATCTTGCGCCCGGCACAGGTGGTGGTGTCCCGCCGGGCCGTGCCCGAGCAGTGATGGCCGTCGGCGCCCGCGACTACTACGACGTCCTCGGCGTTTCGCGCGACGCGAGCGAGGAGGAGATCCGCGGCGCCTACCGCCGGCTGGCCCGGCGCAACCACCCCGACGTCAACAAGGAGCCCGGGGCGGAGGATCGCTTCAAGGAGATCTCCGAGGCCTACGAGGTGCTGCGCGACCAGGAGAAGCGCGCGCAGTACGACCGCTACGGCGAGAACTGGCGCGCCGCCTCCCAGTCGGGCGCCGGCCGCGGTCCGGCGCCGGGCGGCTTCGAGGGCTACGGCGGCGGAGGCGGCTTCGACGACGTGCAGGTCGAGTTCGGCGACAGCGGGGACCTCGGCGACATCTTCGAGGGCCTCTTCGGCGGGCGCGGCCGCGGCGGCCGGCGCCGCGGCGGGGCGGGCGGCGGCTTCGACGGCTTCTCCATGCGCGGCGGCGATCGCGAGGCGGTGCTGGAGATCGGCCTCGAGGAGGCCGCCGAGGGCGGGCGGCGCCACATCTCGCTCGACGGCGAGGACTACGAGGTCACGATCCCGCGCGGCGTCACCGACGGCCAGCGGATCCGCCTCGCCGGAGCGGGGGAGGCCGGCATCGGCGGCGGGCCGTCCGGCGACCTCTTCCTGCGCATCCGCATCCGCCCGCACTCGCGCTTCCGCGTGGAGGGCCGCGACCTGCACGTCGACCTGCGCGTCGCGCCGTGGGAGGCTGCGCTCGGGGCCTCGGTGGAGGTCGAGACGCTCGGCGGCAGCGCGCAGGTGCGCGTCCCCGAGGGATCGTCCTGCGGGCGCAAGCTGCGGCTGCGCGGCCAGGGGATGCCGGGCCCGGGCGACGCGGCGGGCGACCTCTACGCCCACGTGAAGATCGTCGTGCCCAAGAAGCTCCGGCGCGAGGAGCGCGAGCTCTTCGAGCAGCTCGCCGACGTGTCGCGGTTCAACCCACGAAAGGCGAAGTGATGGCCGCGACCACCCCGGCGCGGACGGCCGCCGTGACGCTCGTCCGGTGGTCGACGCCACCGGTCTCACGGACCGTCGAGATCGACGTGCTGGCGCGGGAGGCCGGACTGCATCCCGACCTCGTGCGCCGCTTCCTGCGGCTCGGGCTCCTCGACCAGAT
>JAXDHC010000283.1:0-3976 GCA_034664705.1 Solirubrobacteraceae bacterium | reverse complement strand
CGTGGGCCTGTTCGTTCTCAGCGCCGTCGTGTTCTGGGGCGCGTCGTACGCGCAGACCTACCTCGTCGGCTGGGTCGGCCAGCGCGCACTGGCCGACCTGCGCGTCCAGATCTTCCGCCACCAGCAGGAGATGCCGGTCGGCTTCTACGAGCGCCGCCCCGCGGGCGGGCTGATCTCGCGCATGACGAACGACGTCGAGGCGCTGGACTCACTCGTCACCGACACCGTCGTCACGCTCTTCCAGGCGACCCTGACGCTGCTGGGCTCCATCGTGATCCTGCTGCTGCTCGACGTGAAGCTCGCGCTCATCACGTTCCTCATCTTCCCCGTGATGGCGATCGGGTCGCTGGCCTTCCGGATCGCGAGCGCGGACGCGTACCGCCGCACCCGCGAGACGATCGGCGCGATCACGGCCTACCTGCAGGAGTCGCTCTCCGGCATCCGCGTGGTGCGCTCGTTCGCCCAGGAGGGGCGCCACCGCGCGCGCTTCGCGGCGCTCAACACGCTCAACCGCGACGCGAACATGACGACGGTCAACCTGAACGCGGCGTACTTCCCCGCCGTCGAGTTCGTCAGCGCCGTCGCGACCGTCGGGATCCTCCTCATCGGCGGTCGCGAGGTCCTCGCCGGCGACATCGGGATCGGCGTGCTCGTCGGCTTCATCGCGGCGCTCAACGGGTTCTTCGACCCGATCGGGCAGCTCTCGCAGGTCTACACGACCTACCAGTCCGGCATGGCGGCGCTCGACAAGATCTTCGAGCTCCTCGACGAGCGCCCCGACCTCCAGGACGCACCCGGCGCCGTCGACCTCGAGCGCCTGCGCGGCGAGATCCGCTTCGAGGACGTCTCCTTCCGCTATCGCGCCGAGGACGAGGACGGCGGCGAGAAGTTCGCCCTTGCCGGCGTCTCGATCGTCGTGCCGCCGGGCCAGACCGTCGCGCTCGTCGGCGCCACCGGCGCCGGCAAGTCGACGTTCGCCAAGCTCGTCGCGCGGTTCTACGACCCCACGGACGGCCGCGTGCTCGTCGACGGCCACGACCTGCGCGACGTGCGCGCGCACTCGCTGCGCTCGCAGATGGGCATCGTGCCGCAGGAGGCGTTCCTGTTCAGCGGCACGGTCGGCGACAACATCGGCTTCGGCCGCCCCGGCGCGACCGCCGAGGGCGTGGAGGCGGCGGCGCGCGCGGTCGGCGCGTGGGAGTTCATCTCCGCGCTCCCGCAGGGTCTCGACACCGAGGTCGGCGAGCGCGGCGTGCAGCTGTCCGCCGGCCAGCGCCAGCTCGTCGCGTTCGCGCGCGCGCTCATCGCCGACCCGCGCATCCTCGTCCTCGACGAGGCCACGTCGAACGTCGACCTCCACACCGAGGGACGCATCGAGGCCGGGCTGCGCCGCCTGCTGGCCGGCCGCACGGCGATCGTCATCGCCCACCGGCTGTCCACGATCCGCCAGGCCGGGCGCATCGTCGTCCTCGACCAGGGGCGGATCGTCGAGCAGGGCACGCACGAGGACCTGCTCGCGGCGGGCGGCGCGTACGAGCACCTCTACCGCGATTGGGCCCAGAACGCAGCGGCCTAGCGGGTTTGCCGCCAGGGCGACACGACCCGGGCCGGGTCGTCTCTGACGCGCGATCGGGCTACTCGATGAGGCCGCGGCGCATCGCCTCGGCCACCGCGGCGGCGCGGTCGGAGACGCCGAGCTTCTCGTAGAGCGTCTTCAGGTGCGTCTTGACGGTGGCCGGGCTGACGTGGAGGCGCTCGCCGACGGCCGGGGCGCTCATGCCCTCGGCGATCAGCGTCAGCACCTGGTGCTCGCGCGGGCTCAGCGTCGGGCGATCGGGGTGCGCGTGGCTGCGGATCGCGGCGGCCAGGCCGGCCTGGACCTCCTCGGGCAGGACGACCTCGCCGCGGGCGACGGCGAGCAGCGCGTCGCAGATGCGCTCGGCCGGCCATGCCTTGGAGAGGTAGGCGCGGACGCCGTGCGCCACCGCGGTGTAGACGGTGTCGCTCTCGAGGTGCGCGCTGAGCAGGACGACGCGCGTGGGGAGCCCGTCGCGGGCCACGGCGCGCACGACCTCCACGCCGCCCAGGCTCGGCATCTCGACGTCGACGACCGCCAGGTCCGGCGGGCTCGCGCGGATCGCGCCGAGCGCCTCGCGGCCGTCCACCGCCTGGCCCACGAGCTCGAACTCGGGCCGTGCACGGACCGCCCGGACGACCGCCTCTCGATAGAGGGGATGGTCGTCGGCCACGAGGACCGTGATACGCCCTGTCTGGCTGTTGGTCACCCTGTGCGGTCCGGCCGGGGGCCGGTCCTCCGGGTGCACTCTAGTGTGCGTCCAGACGGACCGGGCGCTACCGCGCGAGAAGCCGCTGCGCGGCGGCGCAGATCTCCGAGCGGCTCAGCGCCTTGCTGAGCACGCCGTCGGCGCCGGCCGCGCGGACCTGCTCCGCGACGCCGTCCTCCAGCGTGGCGCTGATGACGAGCACGCGGCAGGCGGCCGGCGGGTCCTGCGACCGCAGGTCGTCCAGGACGCCGAAGCCGTCGATGCCGGGCATCCGCAGGTCCAGGATCACGAGGTCGGGGGCGAGCTCCGCGATGGCCGCCAGCGCGCCGGCGCCGTCCTCGGCCTCCCCCACGAGCTCCAGGCCGTCGCACGCCTGCACGGCGCGCGTCATGCCGGTGCGGAAGACGCGGCTGTCGTCGACGACGAGCACGCTCGCCGGACCGCGGCGGGAGGCGGCGCCCACGCCGCGCGCGCCGCGCCGGTGTGCCACGTCCGTCATGGCGCCGGGACCTCGCGCCGATGAGCGGGCCGCTCGAGGGGCAGGCCGGTGGCCACCATCCCCTCGAGCGTCCGCGTCATCTCCCTCTCCCCGTCTTTGCTGGAAGTCCGGCCCGGCGGCGCCCCCCATGACTCCGCCGGGTCGACCCTAAAGATCGCCGCTGCCGGCTCGGCGCGCATCGCCCCGCCGGTCAGATGTGCGGGGGGGTCGTGCCTCCCCCGATCGGGGGAGGCGTCACGTGCGCGAATCGGCAGGCCCGCCGTGGCCCGCGCGGAGCTCGTGCGTCGCACGGCGCACCAACGCCTCGGCGTCGTCGCCGGGCGCCCACGTCGACGCCCCGGCCGAGACGCGCACCGGGAGCACCTCCGCGCCGAAGGCGACCGGCGCGGACGAGACGGCCGCCTGCAGGCGGACGAGGAGCGCCGTCGCGCCCGGCTCGTCGGTGTCCGAGGCCACGACGAGCAGCTCGTCGCCGCCCCAGCGCGCGGCGACGTCCTCCTCGCGCAGCGCGCTCGCCACGCGGCCCGCGACGGCCTCGAGCACCGCGTCGCCGGCGCCGTGCCCGAAGGCCGCGTTGAGCGCGGTGAAGTCGTCGAGGTCGAGCACGAGCACCGAGAGCGGCGTGCGGTGGCGCTCGCTGCGGCTCACGAGCGCGCGCAGGCGGTCGAGGCCCGCCGCGCGGTTGAGCAGCCCGGTGAGCGGATCCGCGCTCACGAGGCGCTCGAGCAGGGCGTTGCGCGCGTGGAGCTCGTCGCGCAGCGCCTTGGTGCGCATCGCCGCGTGGACGCGGGCGAGCAGCTCGGGCTCCTGGAACGGCTTGCGCAGGTAGTCGTGCGCGCCGCGCCGCAGCCCGTCCGCCACGTCCTCGGGCTCGCCGCGGGACGTGACCAGCACGACCGGCACCTCGCCGAGCTCCGGATCCGTCTGCAGCGAGGCGAGCACGCCGAAGCCGTCCAGGAGCGGGATCTGCACGTCGAGCAGGATGACGTCGGGCCGCTCACGCGCCGCCAGGGTCAGCGCCTCCACCCCGTCGCCGGCCTCGAAGATCACGAATCCGGTGCTCTTGAGGAACCGGCGCATCACGCGGCGCATCGTTCCGGAGTCCTCCACGATGAGGAGCCGGCGCTCACGGAGCTGCGGCGAAGGCGCCGCCGCGACCGCGTCCCCGTCGGGACCGGTGTGGGGCTCGCTT
>JAXDHC010000282.1:0-8852 GCA_034664705.1 Solirubrobacteraceae bacterium | reverse complement strand
CGCTCAGCGCGGCGGTGGAGCGCTACCTCGAGGGCCTGCGCTTCACCGGCGCCGCGCCGCGCACCGCGGGGCTCGAGGAGGCGATGCGCTACTCGCTGCTCGCCGGCGGCAAGCGCATCCGCCCGGTGCTGGCGATGGCGACGGCGCGCGCGATCGGCCGGGATGCCGAGTCGGTGCTCCCGCTCGCCGCGGCCATCGAGCTCATCCACACCTACTCGCTGATCCACGACGACCTCCCGGCGATGGACGACGACGACCTTCGCCGCGGGCGGCCGACGTGCCACGTGCGCTTCGGCGAGGACGTCGCGATCCTCGCCGGCGACGCCCTGTACGCCGAGGCGTTCCGCCACCTCCTCGGCGATCAGGAGGGCGATCCCGCCAACGTCCTCGCGGCCGCGCGCGAGCTCGCGGCGGCAACCGGCGTTGACGGCATGGTCGGCGGTCAGTATCTCGACGTGGCCGAGACGCCGTCCACGCCGGACGAGCTGCGCACCCTGCATTCGCTGAAGACCGGCCGGCTGATCGGCGCGTCGGTCGGCTGCGTGCTGCTCATCGCGGGCGTTGATGGCGCGGCGGCAACGGCCTATCGGCGCTACGCTGCGGAACTTGGCGTCCTGTTCCAGATCGTCGACGACATCCTGGACGTGACGGGGACGGACGACGCGCTGGGCAAGCCCCAGGGCAGCGACGAGCGCCACGGAAAGCGCACGTACGTGACCCATTTCGGGCTTGACGGGGCCCGCGAGCTGGCGCGAGAGTGCCACGCAGCGGCTCGCGCCTCCCTGGGCGACGCCGCGCCGGACGGGGCGCCCGAGCTGGAGCAGATCACCGACTTCATCCTGACGCGCACCGCATGAGCCCACGGATCCTCAACCGCATCGACCGCCCCCAGGACCTCCACGCCCTGAGCGAGGAGCAGCTCGCCCAGGTGGCGCAGGAGGTGCGCGAGCACATCATCGAGACGGTGGGGGAGATCGGCGGGCACTTCGGGGCCAACCTCGGGGCCTGCGAGCTCGCCGTCGCGCTGCACTCGCTCCTGGACTCGCCGCGCGACAAGGTCCTGTGGGACGTCGGCCACCAGGCCTACCCGCACAAGGTCCTCACCGGCCGGCGCGACCAGCTGGCGACGATCCGCCAGTACGAGGGCCTCGCCCCGTTCTGCTCGATCGCCGAGTCCGAGCACGACATCATGGGCGCGGGCCACGCGTCGACCGCGATCGGCTACGCCGTCGGGCTCAAGGAGGCCATGCGCCTGCGCGGCGAGCCCGACGCGGGCAAGGTCGTCGCCGTCGTCGGCGACGGCGCCATGACCGGCGGCGTCGCGTTCGAGGCCATCCACCAGGCCGGTGGCCTGCAGACGCCGATCGTCGTCGTGCTCAACGACAACGGCATGTCGATCGCGCCGAACGTCGGCGCGCTCTCGCGCTACTTCAACCGGGTCCGCCTGAACCCGAAGCTCTGGCACGCCCGCGAGGGCGTCGAGGGGCGCCTCGCCGACCTGCCCGGCATCGGCGCGGCGTTCGAGCGCCTCGGCCCGCAGCTGAAGGAGTCCATCAAGGCCTTCTGGGCGCCGGGCCTGTGGTGGGAGGAGCTGGACTGGGCCTACGTCGGCGTCATCGACGGCCACGACACCCGCGCGCTGCGCGGGGCCCTGCGCGACGCGCTCGCCGCCGACCGCCCGGTCGTCGTGCACGTCTCGACGGTGAAGGGCCGCGGCTTCGCGCCGTCCGAGGAGGGCGGCCTCGAGGGCATGGAGAAGTGGCACGCCGCCAAGCCGAAGTCGATCGCCAACGGCGTTCCGGCCCCCGCGAAGCCCGCTCCGCCGGTCCCCGCGCCGCCGCAGTACACGGCCGTCTTCGGCAACGCGATGGTCGACGAGGTCCGCCGCGACCGCCGCGTCGTCGGCATCACCGCCGCGATGAACTCCGGCACCGGCCTGAACATCCTGCAGAAGGCCGAGCCCGACCACTACTTCGACGTCGGCATCGCCGAGCAGCAGGCCGTCCTCTTCGCCTCCGGCCTCGCGCTCGAGGGCGCCAAGCCGGTGTGCGCGATCTACTCGACGTTCCTCCAGCGCGCGTTCGACCAGATCGTCCACGACGTCTGCCTGCAGAACCTGAACGTCGTCTTCGCCATGGACCGCGCCGGGCTGGTCGGCGACGACGGGCCCACGCACCACGGCGTCTTCGACATCGCCTACCTGCGCCCGCTGCCGAACATCGTCCTCGCCGCGCCGCGCGACGAGGCGATGCTGACGCGCATGCTGCGCACCGCGCTGCTGCACGACGGGCCGTTCGCGCTGCGCTACCCGCGCGGCGAGGGGCTCGGCGTCGAGCTTCCGCGCGCGGTCACGGCGATCGAGGTGGGCACGGGCGAGGTCCTTCGCGAGGGCGACGGCAAGGTGGCCGTCGTCGGGTACGGAAGCGGCGTGCAGAAGGCGCTCGAGGCGGCCGACGCGCTTGCCGCGCGCGGCCTCGACGTCACCGTCGCCGACGCCCGCTTCGCCAAGCCGATCGACGCCGCGCTCATGGCCCGGCTGGCGGGCGAGCACGAGCTGCTCGTCACCGTCGAGGAGGGCGTGCTCGCGGGCGGCTTCGGCACGGCCGTGTGGGAGACGCTGTCCGACGGCGGCGGCGAGGTGCCACGCATCCTGCGGGTCGGGCTGCCCGACCGCTACGTCACGCACGGCAAGCCCGCGCTGCTGCACACGGAGGTCGGCTTCACCGGGAAGGCGATCGCGCAGCGCATCGAGGCCGCCATCGGCGCCTCGTCGGGCGCGCTGGCCGGCGCGTAGCGGTGGCGGCGCTGCACCCGCAGCTCGAGGCGCTCGCCCAGGCGGCGGCCCTGGAGGAGGCCGAGGGCCCCGCCGAGCTGGCCGCGATGCGCGCCTCCTACCTCGAGACCGCGGTGCGCCTCGGCGGACCGCTGGAGCCGGTCGAGCGGGTCGAGGACGTCATCATCGCCCGCCCGGACGACGAGGCCGGCGGCGCCGGCCTGCGGGCCCGCGCCTACTGGCCGAAGGCGCCCGCGGAGCCCGTCGGAGCGCTCATCTGGCTGCACGGCGGCGGCTGGTGCGTCGGCGATCTCGACGGATTCGACCGCGTCTGCCGGTCGCTCGCGAACGCCGCCGGCGCCGTCGTCGTGAGCGTCGACTACCGCCTGGCGCCCGAGCACCCGTTTCCCGCCGCCGTGCACGACGCCGACCTGGCGGTCGCATGGGCCACCGGCCACGGCGCCCGCCAGCTCGGCTACGACCCGCAGCGCGTCGTCATCGGCGGCGACAGCGCCGGGGGCAACCTCGCCACCGTCGCGGCGCGCCACAATCCCACGGCGCTGCGCGCCCAGCTGCTCGTCTACCCGGCGGTCGATGCCACGATGGACAGCGACTCCTACCACGAGTTCGCCGACTTCACGCTCCTGACCAGGGACGCGATGGGCTGGTGCTGGCGCACGTACCTCGGCGCCGACGGGCCGAGCGCCGATCCCGACGCCTCGCCCGCGTGCGCGGGCGACCTGAGCGGGATGCCGCCCGCCTACGTCGCGGTCGCCGGCCACGACGTCCTGCGCGACGAGGGCGTCGCGTACGCGCAGGCGCTCGAGGCGGCCGGCGTGCCGGTGCTCCTGCGCCGCTTCGACGACATGACCCATGGCTTCCTGCGCTGGGGCGGCGTCGTCGACCGTACGCGCGAGCTCGTGGCCGATCTCGGCGACCGGGCGCGCGCGGCGTTGCGCGCCTGACGCGACCCGCGCTCCTCACCGGCCTGCGCCGTCACACTGGGTCGCGATGCGACGCATCGCCGCGCTGGTCCTGACCGCATGCCTCGCCGCCGGCGTCCTCGTCGTCGACGACCCCCGCGCGCCCGCCCAGGAGCCGCCCTACGGACCCCCGCCGGGCGCGGCGATCGACCCCGGGGTGACCGTGTCGGCCGCGTTGCCGCCGCCGGTCGCGCCGCCGATTCCGGCGCCCGCCGCGGCCGCGGCGCCGCGGCCGGGCGCCATCGCCGCGCCGGCGCCGCGGCGCCTGACGCCGCGCGCCCCCTCGCGCGCGGTCGGCCGCCCGTGGCGCGGGCGCCTCGTCAACGGCGTGGAGCTGCCCGCCGTCGGCCCGGACCACGTCACGTGGGACCCGAACCTCAAGCGCGTGCCCAACCGCGCGGGGCGGCGCTGGGGCACCGCGAAGCTCATCGCGACGATCGACCGCGTCCTCGCCGCCTACCACGTCGACCACCCGGAGGCCCCGCAGGTGCTCGTGGGCGACCTCAGCCGGCCGCACGGCGGCGTGTTCGACGAGCGCTTCGGCGGCCTGGGGCACGCCTCGCACCAGAACGGCGTGGACGTCGACGTCTACTACCCGCGCGCCGACGGGGCGGTGCGGGCGGCGTGGCGCCCCGACCAGATCGATCGCGCGCTCGCCCAGGCCCTCGTGGACGGCTTCGTGCGCGCCGGCGCCCAGTTCGTCTTCGTCGGGACGCGCACCGGCCTGCGCGGGCCGCGCAAGGTCGTCGAGGTCATCGCGCACCACAACGACCACCTGCACGTGCGGATCCGCCCGCCGCGGACGGCGAGTCGCTGAGCGCGAACGAGCCACGAACGGGCCGCTGCCACGAGTCGTGATGCGCTGCTGGACCGCCGAGGAGGTGCGGGCCCACGTCGCCGGGGCGGGCTTCGCGACGCTCGAGGTCCGTCCCGGCTCAGAAGCCGGCATGGCCCCGGACCGGCTGTCGGTCGTCGCCCGCCGGTGACGTGGACGGCGCCCGCCCGGCGCTTAAAGAGAAACGGCCCGCACAAGTGCGGGCCGCTTCAGGGGAGGAGAGATACTGCTATGTGGGTCCAGCTTATGTCGATCTCTGAGTGAAGTCTCGAGGGCCGGGCGGTGAGGCCTGGCCTGGCGGCGAAGCGCTGTGCTTGCTGCCGTGCCGACATAGTGCCCGCTCCTGCGGCCTTGATGTGTGACGAGCATCACGGTCCGGCCGCGCTGTAGGTTCCCCGGCCATGGCCAAGGTCCGCCTCGACAGTCTGCTGGCCCGCCGAGGCCTCTTCGAATCGCGCGCACGCGCCGCCGCGTCGGTCATGGCGGGCGAGGTCCGGCTCGGCGATCGCGGCGAGCGCGCGGCCAAGCCGGGGCAGATGGTGGCCGAGGACGTGGCGGTGGCCGTCGACGAGCGCCCGCGCTTCGTCTCGCGCGGTGGGATCAAGCTCGCCAACGCGCTCGCGGCGACCGGGGTCGACGCGCAGGGGCGGCGCTGCGCCGACATCGGGGCGTCGACGGGCGGCTTCACGGACTGCCTCCTGCAGCACGGCGCCGAGCACGTCGTCGCGGTCGACGTCGCCTACGGCGAGCTGAACTGGCGCCTGCGCACGGACGACCGCGTCACCGTGATCGAGCGCACGAACGCGCGCGCGCTGGAGTGCGGGCAGCTGCCGTACGCGCCGGACCTGATCGTCGCCGACGTCTCCTTCATCTCGCTCGCGAAGGTCCTGCCGGCCGTGCTGCGCTGCGCCGCGCCGCGCTTCGACGCGCTCGCGATGATCAAGCCGCAGTTCGAGGTCGGCCGCGAGCGGGTCGGCAAGGGCGGCGTCGTGCGCGACCCCGGCGACCGCCGCGACGCACTCGTCGCCGTCGCCCGCGCCGCCGAGGCGGCCGGCGCGTCGGTCATGGGCTTCGCGTCGTCGCAGCTGCCCGGTCCGAAGGGCAACCTCGAGACGTTCGTGTGGCTGGCCGAAGCCGGTCGCGAGGGCGCCGTCTCCGACGTCGAGGCGGCCGCGGCCGGGGTGGAGGCCTGAGTGCGCGCCCGCACGGTCACGGTCATGAGCCACCAGCGCACGGAGCAGGTCGCCCCGGCCGTCGAGGCGCTCATGCGCGCCGCGCGCGAGGAGGGCGTCACGGTCCGCTTCGACCGCGACGAGACCGAGAAGCACGCGATCCGCCCGCAGGAGGGCGTCGTCACCGACGCGACGCTGAGCGACGACGTCGAGCTCTGCGTCGTCTTCGGCGGCGACGGCACCATCCTGCGCGCGCTGCGCCGCTACGCGGGCACGAGCGTGCCCGTCTTCGCCGTCAACTACGGCGAGATCGGGTTCCTGGCGACGATCGACCCCGACGACGACACGCTCGTCGCCGGGATGGAGCGCGCCGTCGCCGGCGACTTCGAGACGCTCACGCTGCCGGCGCTCGCGGTCGAGACGCCCGACGGCCCCGTGGCGGCCATCAACGACCTCGCGATCCATCGCCGCCAGGGAACGCGCGTCGCGAACCTCAGCTACGCGGTCCACGGGGAGGAGGTCGGCAAGGTGCGCTGCGACGGGCTGGTCCTCGCCACCCCGGCCGGATCGACGGGCTACAACCTCGCCAACGGCGGCCCGGTGATGGCGTGGGGCGTGGAGGGCTTCGCGGTGTCGTTCATCTCGCCGCACTCGCTCACGGCGCGGTCGCTCGTCGTCTCGCCGGACGACCTGCTGTCGGTGCACAACCGCTCGCAGGACGCCGTGGACATCTCGGTCGACGGCCAGCCGGCGGGCTCGCTGGCGCCCGGCGAGGCGATCACGGCGAGCTTCCTGCGCGAGGCGGCCGAGCTCGCGCAGGTGCCCGGCTCGTCCTTCTACCGCCGGCTGCGCGAGAAGTTCGGCCGGCTCGCGACCTAGGGAGGCCTTCACGATGGATGTGGTGATCGCCGGCGGGCACGGGCAGATCGCCCTGCGGCTCGCGCGGCTCCTCGCGGCGCGCGGCGACCGGGTCCGGGCGCTGATCCGCAACCCCGGCCACGTGGCCGACGTGGAGGCCACCGGGGCCGAGGCGGTCCTCGCCGACCTCGAGCGCGACGACCTCGCCGGCGCGGTCGCCGGCGCGGATGCCGTCGTGTTCGCGGCGGGGGCCGGGCCCGGCAGCGGGCCGGAGCGCAAGCGGACCGTGGACCTCGGCGGCGCGGTGAAGCTGATCGACGCCGCGCGCGCCGCCGGCGTGCCCCGCTACGTGATGATCAGCGCGATCGGCGCGCGCGACCCGGCCGGCGGCTCGGAGGCGATGCGGCCGTACCTGGAGGCGAAGGCCGAGGCCGACGCGGCGGTCGCGTCGAGCGCTTTGGAGTACACGATCGTGCGGCCCGGGCGGCTGACCGACGAGCCCGGCACCGGGCGGGTGCAGGCGGCGGAGCGGCCCGAACGCGGCGACATCACGCGCGACGACGTCGCCGCGACGCTCGTGGCGGTCCTCGACGAGCCGCGAACGGTCGGGCGGACCTTCGACCTCGTGCAGGGCGACACGCCGATCGCGCAGGCGCTCGCACAGCTCTGAGCCGGAACTGCGCAGACGCGCCGGTCTGCGCGCCGATCCGTCGGGGCGCGCTGGTACACCCTTGCTGTGCTCCTCGAGCTGCGTGTCGAGAACCTCCTGCTGATCCAGCGGGCCGAGCTGCGCCTGGGCCCGGGCCTGAACGTGCTCACCGGCGAGACCGGCGCCGGCAAGACCGTGCTCGCCCACGCGCTGGACCTGCTGCTCGGCGGGCGCGCGCGGGCCGGGATCGTGCGCCCGGGGGCGGCCGAGGCCTACGTCGAGGGCGTGTTCGAGCTGCCCGACGAGGTGCGCGCGCTGGCCGGCGACCGCTTGGCCGCGGACGCGGACGAGGTCGTGCTCGCCAGGCGGGTGAGCGCCGAGGGGCGCACCCGGGCCTACCTGGGCGGCCGCAGCGCGACGGCGGCCGACCTGCAGGAGATCGGCGCGGCGCTGCTCTCGTTCTACGGCCAGCACGAGAGCCGCAAGCTGATGCTCGCCTCGGCGCAGCTGGAGATCCTGGACGGGTTCTGCGGTCCCGAGCAGGAGCTCCGCCGGTCGGAGTTCGCGGAGGCGTTCGCCGCCGAGCGCGAGCTGCGGGTCGAGCTGGAGGTGCTGCACGAGCGCGCAGGCGCGCGGGATCGCGAGCTCGACCTGCTGATCTGGGAGCTCGAGGAGATCGAGGGCGCGGCGCCCCGGGCCGAGGAGGAGGCGGACCTGCTGGCCGATCGCGAGCGCCTGCGCCACCTGTCGGCGCTGCTCGCCGCGGCGGCCGGCGGGGTGGAGGCGCTGGCGCCGGAGTCGGGCGAGGGCGCCGCGGTGGCGCTGGCAGGCGCGTCCCGGGCGCGGGAGGGCGTGCGCGGCGTCGACGCATCGCTGGACGTGCTGGGGGACCGCGCGCAGGCGATTGCGGTCGAGGCCGACGACCTGGCGGCCGAGCTACGCCGCTACGCCGAGGGGATCGAGGTGGGCGGCACCCGCTCGCTGGACGAGGTCGAGGAGCGCCTCGCGCTGCTCGACCGGCTCAAGCGCAAGCACGGCGGCACGATCGAGCTCGTGCTCGAGCACGCCGAGGCCTGCCGCCGCCGGCGCGACGAGCTGGCCGGCGCGGAGGAGGCGATCGAGGCCTCCGCGGCGGCGCTCGAGTCCGCCCGGGCGGACCTGCGCAGCCGGGGGGCCGAGCTGCGGACCGCGCGCTCGGCGGCCGCGGAGTCGCTGGCCGGCGCGGTGGCGGAGCGCCTGGCGGGGCTGGCGATGGACGGCGCGACGTTCGAGGCGAGGGTCACGGAGCGCGACGGCTTCGGCCCGACCGGCGGCGACGAGGTGGAGTTCCTCATCGCGCCCAATCCCGGCGTCCCGGCCGGCCCGCTGCGCGAGACCGCCTCGGGCGGGGAGCTCTCCCGGGTGATGCTCGCGCTGATGGGCGTCGCGGCCCAGGCCGGCCCGGGCACGCTGGTCTTCGACGAGGTGGATGCCGGCATCGGCGGGCAGACCGCCCGCGCCGTGGGTGAGCAGCTGCGCGAGCTCGCCGCGGGCCGCCAGATCGTGTGCATCACGCACCTCCCGCAGATCGCGTCCCTGGCCG
>JAXDHC010000281.1:0-11897 GCA_034664705.1 Solirubrobacteraceae bacterium | reverse complement strand
AGATCGACGCGATCGGCGGCCAGGAGATGCTCATGCCGGTCCTCAACCCGCGTGAGCTGTGGCGGCGCACCGGTCGCGACGAGATCGACGAGGTCTTCAAGCTCGAGGACCGCCGCGGCGCCCCGATGGTCCTCGCGATGACGCACGAGGAGTCGGTGACGTTCCACGTGGCGCAGGTCGTGCGCTCCTACCGCGACCTGCCGCTGATCCTCTACCACTTCCAGACGAAGGAGCGCGACGAGCCGCGCCCGCGTGCCGGCGTGCTCCGCACGCGCGAGTTCATCATGAAGGACGCCTACTCCTTCGATCGTGATGCGGACGGCCTCGCGGCGTCGTACGACAAGTTCGTGACGGCCTACGACCGGATCTTCGACCGCGCCGGGCTCGAGTGGTACCGCGTCGAGTCCGACGTCGGGATGATGGGCGGCTTCGGCGCGCACGAGTACATGGCGCCGTGCCCGGCAGGCGAGAACGAGGTCGCGCTCGCGCCGGGATACGCGGCGAACGTCGAGGTGGCCAGCGCCGACGCGAAGGGCGTTGAGCTCCCCGCGCCGCGCAGCGCGCCCGAGTCGGTCCCGACCCCCGGGATGACGACGATCGACGCGGTCGCCGGGCACCTCGGCCTGCCCGCCGGGGCGCTGCTCAAGGCCTTCCCGGTGGTCACCGACGACCGCGGCATGGTGATGGTCGTCGTGCGCGGCGACCATCGCGTCAACGAGATCAAGCTCCAGAACGCGATCGGCGCGCCGTTCCGTCCCGCGCGGCCCGAGGAGGTCGCCGAGCGCGTCGGCCCGCCCGGCTTCATCGGGCCCGTCGGGACCGACCTGCCGGTGCTCCTCGACGAGGCCGTCGCCCCGGGCCCGTACGTCGCCGGCGCCAACGCCCCCGACGCCCATCTGCTCGGCGTCGAGCCCGGCCGCGACTTCCCCTACGACCGCGTGGACGTCCGCGTCGTCGAGGCCGGCGACCGCGTCAACGGCCACGTCCTCCACATCGAGCCGGCGATCGAGATCGGCAACATCTTCAAGCTCGGCACGCGGTTCTCCGAGCCGCTGGGCGCCACCTACCTCGACGAGACCGGCAAGGAGCAGCTCATCTGGATGGGCTCCTACGGCATCGGGCCGGCCCGCATCGCCGCCGCCGCGGTCGAGCAGTCCGCCGACGAGAAGGGCATCGCCTGGCCGCGCGCGCTCGCGCCGTGGGACGTCGAGCTCGTCACCCTCGGCAAGCCCGGCACCCCGGAGCGCGAGGCCGCCGACCGGCTCTACGAGGAGCTGCGGGCCACGGGCATCGACGTGCTGTACGACGACCGCGACGCGGGCCCCGGCGAGAAGTTCGCCGACGCCGAGCTGCTCGGCTGCCCGCTGCGCCTCACGCTCGGCAGGCGCTCGCTGCAGTCCGGCGCCGTCGAGGCGCAGGTCCGTCGCGGGCTGCAGGATCACGAGGGCGGCGTTCCGCTCGAGGGCGCCGCGGATGCGGTGGCCGAGCTGTGGCGCAGCCTCCCGTAGAGCGCGCGCGGGAGGCCGCGGCCGAGCACGTCGAGCGCGCGCGGCTCACGTTCCGCCGCCTGTCCGGCCTGGACCGGTCCGGGCCGCCGCCGCCCGAGACGCAGGAGGGCGAGCCCTGGCGCGTGTGGACGGTGCCCAACGCCATCGGCTTCGTCCGCCTGGTCCTCATCCCGATCTTCGTCGTCCTGGCGCTGACCAGCGACAGCGGCACCGACCCGCTGCCCGCGGTGATCTTCGCCGTCGTCGCGTGGAGCGACTACGCCGACGGCATCGCCGCGCGCGTCACCGGCCAGTACAGCCGCTTCGGCGCGCTGATGGACCCGGTCGTCGACCGGCTGCTCGTCATCAGCGGCGTCGTCGTGTGCTGGTACCACGAGCTGCTGCCGCGCTGGGCGCTCGCCGTCCTCGTCGCCCGCGAGGTCTTCATGCTCGTCGCCGGGCGGTACGCGCTGAACCGCGGCGTGAAGCTCAGCATCAACTGGTGGGGCCGGCTCGCGGTCTGGCCGGTCATGGGCGCCCTCTTCGCCGGGCTGGCGGGCCTGGAGACGACCGCCGCGGTCCTGCTGTACATCGGCATCGTCATGTCGGTCGTCGCGACGGTCGAGTACTACCTCAGCGCCAAGCGTCAAGTCGCCGACCGCCGGGTATAGGCCCGCTCCATGGACGGAGCGCGCAGGGTGCTGCCGGCACTCGCGATCGTCGCGCTGCTCGCGGCCTGCGGGGGCGGCGAGACCCGGACCGTCACGGTGACGCAGCGCCGCGAGCCGCAGACGCTCCCCGAGACGACCCGGACCACCACGCCGCCCGCGGAGCCGCGGGCGCTGGCCCAGGGCACGGGCTCCCGGGCGGGCACGCCGTTCACCCTCCGCCTCGTGGAGCTGCGGCGCAGCGGGGCGACGGTGGCCCTCAACGCGACGCTCACGGTGGACGGGCAGGCGGAGGGCTCCATGCGCGTCGGCGACCTCTTCGACGACGGCCTGGTCCAGCGGCTGACGGGCCGGCGCGGCGACGAGGGCGCCGACGTCTTCGACGGCGTCGCGCTCATCGACACCCAGAACCGGCGCAAGTACCTCGTCGCGCGCGACGCGACCGGGCGCTGCGTGTGCAGCGCGCGGCTCGCGCGGGTCATCGCCCGGCCGGGCGTCCCCGTCAGCCTGACGGCGACCCTCGCGGCCCCGCCCGACGGGATCACGCGGGTCGACGTCGCCGTCCCAACGTGCGGACCTTCCCCGGTGTCGCGCTCGCGGGCTGAGCGGGCGGTGGCCCTGGCGGCGGCCGTCGCGGTCGGCCTGGCGGCGGCGTCCGCGGCCGGCGCCCAGCGGGCCGAGCGCCTGCCGGCGCTCGACGTGGCGCTCCCGGCGGCCGACGTCGCGACCGTCAGCGCGACGCTCGACGACAGCGTGCAGGTCGCCGAGTCCGGGCGGGCGGTCGAGATCACGCTGGCCGCCGACGTCCTGTTCCGGGGCGACACGGCGCGCCTGAGCGCCGGCGCCCGGCGACGGCTGGCCGAGGTCGCCGGGCGGATCCGGCTCGCGCGCCCGCTGCGCGTGCAGATCGACGGCTACACCGACGGGAAGGGCTCGGACGCCGAGGACGTCCGCTCGTCGCAGGCGCGCGCCGAGGCCGTCGGCGGGGTGCTCGACGAGCTCCTCGGGGCCGCGGCACCCGTGGTCGACGCCGCCGGGCGCGGCGCCCGCGACCCGATCGCGGCGGAGCGCCGGGGCGACCCGGCCGCCGGCCGGCGCGCCCGCGCGCGCAACCGGCGCGTCACCGTCCGTTTCGAGCGATAGAAGGTCAGGCACCCTCAACCTCAGCTTGAGTGTGACCCCGATCCGCTGGTATGCTCGCGGACATGGACACCTTCCCCGACCTCGGCTCGCTCTCGGATCAGGAGCTCAAGGACCTCATCCAGCAGCTGACGGAGGAGGAGATCGACATCTCCTACAAGCGCCGGATCCTCCACGGCAAGATCGACATCCTGCGCGCCGAGCTGGTCAACCGCCTGCGCAAGAAGCACGAGGGTGGCGAGGAGGTCATCACGGGCGATGACGTGCAGCGCCTCACGGACATCCTGGCCGGGCGGGCGTCCGGCGAGAGTCAGGACCTGCAGTAGCCGGGGGGCTCCGGATGGCGCTCCACTGCCCGGAGTGCGGCTTCGTCAACGCGGAGGGGGCCAACTACTGCTCGCGATGCGGGTCGTTTCTCGGCGCCCAGCGCGAGAAGCCGGCGTCCGGTGAGTCCGCGACGGCGACGTACCGCATCGACGAGACGGGCGAGCTCGTTCCCGTCGACGTCGGCGACGTGGTCGCCGACCAGGGCGCCGCGCTCGTCATCCGGGCGGGCGGCGGGCGCGTGGGGGAGAGCTTCCCGCTGAACGCCGACCGCATGACCATCGGCCGGCGTCCGGACTCCGGCATCTTCCTCGACGACGTCACGGTGTCGCGCGATCACGCGCTGCTCGTGCGCCGCGGGGGCGACTACTACCTCGACGACCTCGGGTCGCTGAACGGCACCTACGTCAATCGGCACCGCATCGAGTCCCACCGTCTGGAGGACGGCGACGAGCTGCAGGTGGGCAAGTTCAAGCTCACGTACATCTCCCGCTGAGAACCGAGCCATGGCCGTGCAGGACGAAGAGGCGCAGATCGAGACATCCGTCCTGGAGGACGAGGATGGTCCGCCGACCAAGGCGATGACCATCGGCGCGGTGTGCAAGGCGCTCGACCAGGAGTTCCCCGACATCACGATCTCGAAGATCCGCTACCTCGAGGATCAGACGCTCCTGTCGCCGCGGCGCACCCCGGGCGGCTACCGGCTCTACAGCGCCGGCGACGTGGCCCGCCTGCGCACGATCCTGCGCCTGCAGCGCGACGAGTTCCTCCCGCTGCGCGTCATCCGCCAGGAGCTGGCGTCCGGGCGGACGGAGACCGACGTGGCGGCCGCGGCGCCGAGCGGCGGCGGAGGCGGCGACGGGCGGCGCAAGCGCCGCCCCAGCGTCACGGCGCCGTCCACGGGGGCGCTGTACTCCCTGGACGACGTCGTCGAGGAGACCCGCGCCGACCCGCGCCTGGTCTCCGAGCTCGAGGAGTACGGCGTCATCAAGGGCGAGAACCGCGCGGGCGTGAAGTACTACGACGAGACCGAGCGTGAGATCGTGCGCGCGGTCACCGAGCTCGCCCGCTACGGCGTCGGCGGGCGCAACCTGCGCGCGTTCCGGACCTCGGCCGACCGCGAGGCCGCGCTCCTGCAGCAGATCCTCGCGCCCGCGCTGCGCTCGCGGAACACCAAGCGCCGCGAGGAGGCGATCGAGGCGCTCGAGAACCTCGCCGCGGTGACGACGCACCTCAAGCACCTGCTGCTGATCCGCGACCTGCGCAAGATCGTCGGATAGCGTTCGGCTCCGTGGCGGTCGACCTGCGCGCGCTGGTGCGCGAGATCCCGGACTTCCCGAGGCCCGGGATCGGCTTCAAGGACATCACGCCGGTGCTCGCCGACCCGGCCGGACTGGACGCCGCCGTGACCGGGCTCGCCGAGCAGGCGCGCCCGCTGGACGTCGACATCTTGATCGGCGCCGAGGCGCGGGGCTTCCTGCTCGGGGCGGCTCTCGCCCGCGACCTCGGGGCCGGCTTCGTGCTGGCCCGCAAGCCGGGCAAGCTGCCCCGTGAGACCGTCCGCGCCGAGTACCTGCTCGAGTACGGCACCGACGCGCTCGAGCTGCACAGCGACGCGGTCTCGCATGGCGCGCGGGTGCTCGTCCACGACGACCTGCTCGCGACGGGCGGCACCGCCAAGGCGCTGTGCGAGCTCGTCGAGCAGCTCGGCGGCACGGTCGTGGGCTGCGGCTTCCTCATCGAGCTCACGTTCCTCGGCGGCCGCGAGCGGCTGGCCGGCTACGACGTGCACTCCCTGATCCAGTACGACACCGAGTAGCACCCCGGCATGCCGCGGACCCGGCGCAGCCGCACGCTGGACGCGTCGCCGGAGCAGGTCTGGCGGACGGTCTGCGATCCCCATCACCTCCCGCGGTGGTGGCCGCGCGTGCAGCGCGTGGAGGCCGTCGACGCGGAGCGCTTCACGCAGGTCCTCGCGACCGACCGCGGGCGCCCGGTACGGGCGGACTTCCGGATCGTCGAGTCGCGCGCGCCGGTCGTGCGGTCCTGGGCGCAGGAGGTCGCGGGCAGCCCGTTCGAGCGGCTCCTGCGCAGCGCGCAGACCGAGGTCCGCCTCGAGCGCGACGGCGAGCGGCGCACCCGCGTGACGATCACGGTCCGCCAGCGGCTGCGCGGCTTCGGCGCGCTCGGGGGCCTCATGGTGCGCCGGGCGACCGCGCGCCGGCTCGAGGAGGCGCTCGACGGGCTGGGGCGCCTGCACGGCGGCGGCGCGCCCGACGACTAGGTGTCGTTCCTGACCACGTGCCCCGCCGGTGAGGGAGAGCCATCCGGTGCCCTCGGAGGGGCTGACCCTGGACGGGAGGCGAGCGAGGTGAGAGGTTCTGCGAAGGAGGTACGAGATGACCGAGCAGGTCGTACCGTCGAACCGAGCCGCCGAGAGGACCGTCCGCCGCTGCGAGCCGACCGGCGAGCCGTTCAGCGCCAATCATCGAGCCGAGGTCGAGCGCCTGCTCGCCGAGCGGTGGGAGCCGGAGACGGCGGAGCGCGCAAGGGACAACGAGCTGCGCCGGCGCGCCTTCGCGCCGATCGAGCGGCTGGTCAAAGAGGATCCCGACGCGACGGCGGCCGCGGTCGAGCTGCGCGACTACACGACCGCGAGGCTCGACCGACCCGTGAACTTCAGCGGCATCCTGCACGCGCTCGGCGGCGGGATGAAGCACACGCTCGGCGGCCCGAACCTCATCCCGGACCTCCACGCCGGGATCAACGCGTTCGCGCACCCGTATGACTTCGTGGCGCTCAACGACTTCGGGCGCCCGGCGGACGTCACGGTGGCGGCCGACCGGCTCGCCGGCACGTTCTCCTTCTCGCTGCCATGGGGCCGCGAGCACGCGCGCCATGCCGCCGCGGGCGTGGGTCTGACGCTCGAGGCAGGCGTCGGCGGCATCGCCCACATCCGTCCCGGGTGGCGGTACGAGTACAGCTACAAGGCCGCCGGCAACTGGCTCAGCTCGCACACCGAGGGCGCGGCGACCGCGGTCGTTCAGGACGCCGTGAGCGGGGCGGTCCTCAAGACGGCGAGGTCGCCTCTGTGGAACGTCGACAACGACCACGAGGGTCAGGACGACAGCTGGATCGACTCGTGGGGGCTGAACCTCGACGTCTTCCTGCAGGCCGGCCAGAAGTTCACCGTCACGTTCCTCGCGAACGGCATGGTCGACGACTCCGGTCAGGGCGATTGGTTCGGCGCCTTCTCATTCGCCCGCGCCAACATGAGCATGGACATCCCGCTCGTCGTCGTGGAGCTGGGCCCGTAGCGCACGAGCCGACCAACATGGCTGGGTCCTACAACCAGGGCCGCGCCAGCGCGGGCCCGCGCCGCCGCACGTACTCGGCGTCGGCCGCGTACCAGCCGGCGTGCCGGCCCAGCTCCGGCGCGCCGGTCGCCGCGGCGTGGTCCTCGGTGAAGGCCCGCAGCGCGTCGAGGCGCTCGGGCGCGAGGGCGAGCACGTCGGCCGGGACGACCCCGGTCCCGTAGGCGCCGCAGAGCAGGGCGAGCCGGCGGGCGCGCTCGCCGTCCGGCGTGGCGGGGGTGTCCGGGTTGCCCGGCGCCGTCAGCGGCACCAGCCGGTGCGCCGTGTTCGCCAGGTCCCACGCCCGCGGCCCCGGCGCCGCGGTGTCGAAGTCGATGACGCCGCACAGCTCCCGGCCTCGGAAGACGAGGTTGTGCGGCGCGAAGTCGTTGTGGCACACGACCTCGCGCGGCTCGCGGGCGGGCAGGCGCCAGCTCGCGCCGGGGCGCGCGAAGTCCACCGTGGCGTCGTGAAGGCGCCGCAGCAGGCTCGCGGCGGCCACGAGCACCGCGTCGTCCCAGATCCACGCCGGGAGCGGGTAGCCGTGCACGTCGCCGGACAGGAAGGCGACGACCTCGCGCCCCTCGGCGTCGCGCCCGCGCGGCTCCGGGACGGCGTCGAGGCCCCGGGCGCGGACGTGGTGAAGCAGCGCCTGCACGGTGTCCGTCCACGGGCCGGGCGCGCGGCGCACGGTGTCGCCGACGCGGACGACGGCCGTCACGTTGCCGCCGCTCAGACGGTCCATCGGCCCGCGCTCCGCCGCGGCGGGCTAGCCGCCGGAGGCCGTCTGGATGCGCCCGCGGAGGAAGACGGGGCCGGGCCGCGGCGGGTTGCCGCGCGTCTCGCGGGTGACGAGCACCTCGCGGAACTGCTCGACCGGCGCCTTCAGCTCACCGCGGGCGAGCAGGCGACCCTGCTGGTCCTGGCTGGCGAAGAAGCCGAGCCACTGCTTCCGGCTCGCGTTCGTGTAGAGCCAGATCCCGTAGCCGCCGCTGCGCGGCCGCCCGAGGCTCTGCACGGCGGCGACGAGCTGACGGCGGCCCTGGACGCGCTGGACGAGCACGACGCCGATCGCCTTGCTCCCGCGCCGGCTCGCGGGCGGCGTGAGGTTCACCTGCGCCTCGACCTGCGGCTGGGGCTGCGTCGCCTGGGTGGTCGTCGCGCCCGTCGTCGCCGCGTCGCCGCCGTCGTCGCCGCCGAGGACGAGGACGAGCGCGGCGACGATCGCCGCGAGCGCCACGACGCCGATCAGCAGGGCGCCGAGGCGCCGCGAGGACCGCGGGCGCCCGGGCCCGGGCTCGCCGAAGGCGGCGGCCGCCGCGTCGTCGGCCGCGGCGGGCTCGGGCGCCGCGTCCTCCGCCGCGTCCTGCGCCGCGGGCTCGCCCGGGATCTCGGGGAGGCGATCGCCCGCCACGTCGCCCAGCTCGGCGGCCACGGCGCCCGCCCACGCGCGCCCGGCGGGCGACTCCTCCAGGAAGCGCTGCGTGGCCGCGCGCTCCTCGTCGCCCTGCTGGCCGAGCAGGTGGTCGGCGATCTCGTCCCGGCGCTCCTCGGGGAGCACGGGGGCGCCGGCGGGCGCCAGCGCGGCGAGCGCGGCATGCGCGCGGTCGCGGACGACGGCCTCGTCGATCTCCAGGAGCCCCGACAGCTCGCCGTAGCGACGGCCCTGGCGCAGCACGAGCTGCAGCACGGCCCGCTGGTCGGCGGGCAGCGAGTCGATCCGGCTCATCCGGTCGGGAGCGTACCCGGCGGCGACCGCTATCGTGCCGCCCCCGTGACCTTCGAGCCGCCCGTGACCTTCGAGCCCGTCATCCCGCTCGAACGCACCTTCGACGCGCTCGTGGGCCTCGAGGTCGTCGAGATGGACGAGGAGCGCGTCCTGGCGCAGGTCGTGGTGCGCGACGAGCTCAAGCAGGCCCTCGGGCTCGTGCACGGCGGCGTCTTCGCCTCGATCGCCGAGTCGATCACGTCGATGGCCACGGCGCTCGCCGTGGTTCCCGAGGGGCGGACCGCGCAGGGGCTGTCCAACCAGACGAGCTTCCTGCGCCCGATCCTCGGAGGCACGATCCACGCCGATGCGCGCCGCCGCCACCGCGGCCGCTCGACGTGGGTCTGGGAGGTCGAGATGACCGACGACGACGGCCGCCTGTGCGCGCTCGTGCGCATGACGATCGCCGTGCGGGATCTCCCCGCCGGCCCCAGCGTCTGAGGACCCCCGCCGGGTCAGGTGCGCCGGAACCCGCCCTCGGCGTGGATGACCTGGCCGGTCACCCACTGGGCCTCCTCGGAGCAGAGGAAGGCCACGAGGCGCGCGGCGTCCTGCGGTCGGCCGATGCGGCCCATCGGAAAGCGGGGGAGGAGCTCCTCGCGCAGCGAGTCGTCCATCCAGCCCGTGTCGTTGGGGCCCGGGCCGACGGCGTTGACGGTGATGCCGAGCGGGGCGACCTCCGCGGCGAGCTGCACCGTGAACGCCTGCAGCGCCCCCTTCGTCGCCGTGTAGGCGAGCTCGCCGGCCATCGGGCCGAGGAACTGGCCGCTGATGAGGTTCACGATGCGCCCCGGCGCGCCGCGCTCGTGCCGACGGGCCAGCTCGCAGCTGAGCAGCGCCGGCGCGCGCACGTTGACGGCCCAGTGCGCGTCGAGCGTGGCGGCGTCGAGGGCCTCGTAGCCGTCGCGCGTGGAGTGCGCGGCGTTGTTGACGAGGATCGACGGCCGGCCGACGAACGCCTCGACGGCGCCGAGCAACGCCTCCGGCGTCTCGGGGTCGGACAGGTCGGCCTCGATCGGCACCCCGCCGAGGTCCGCCTCGCTCGCGGTCGAGCCCGGGAGGACCGTGCACGCCACGACCGCGCCGTGGGCCGCCAGCGCGTGGCAGACGGCGCGTCCGATCCCCTGGGGGTTGTCGGCCCCGGTGACGAGGGCGACGGCGCCGGTCATCCTCCGTAGCGGTTCGTGATGGGCATCCGCCGGTCGCGCCCGAACGCCTTCGACGTGACCTTGATGCCCGGCGGCTGCTGGCGGCGCTTGTACTCGGCGAGGTCCACGAGCCGGATCACGCGGTCCACGTCCTCCTCCGGGAGCCCGCGCGCGATGAGCTGCTCGCGACCCAGGTCCTCCTCGACGTAGCCCTCGAGGATGCGGTCGAGGATCTCGTACGGCGGCAGCGACTCGTCGTCGCGCTGGTCGGGGCGCAACTCGGCCGACGGCGGCCGCGTGACGACCGTCTCGGGCACCGGGTCGTTGTCCGGGTCGCGCTCGGCGCGCTCGCGGACGAGGCGGTAGACGAGCAGCTTCGGGACGTCCTTGATCACCGCGAACCCCCCGGCGCTGTCGCCGTAGAGCGTCGAGTAGCCGACGGACATCTCGGACTTGTTGCCCGTCGTCAGCACGAGCCAGCCAAACTTGTTCGACAGGGCCATGAGCAGGTTGCCGCGGATGCGCGCCTGGAGGTTCTCCTCGGTCAGGTCCGGCTCGCGGTCGCCGAAGACGTCCTTCAGCAGCTCGTCGTAGCCCTGCATCGCCTCGCCGATCGGGAGCTCGATGAGCTCGACGCCGAGGTTCCGCGCGAGGACCTTCGCGTCGTCGCGCGTGCCCTCCGAGGAGTACGGCGAGGGCATCGTCACGCAGGTGACCCGGTCGGGCCCGAGGGCGTCGACCGCGATGAGGGCGACCAGCGTGGAGTCCACGCCACCGGACAGGCCGAGGACGACGTGCTCGAAGCCGTTCTTCTCGACGTAGTCGCGCGTGCCGAGCACGAGCGCCGCGTAGACCTCCGCATCGGTGTCGAGCAGCTCCGCCTTGTCGCCGCCCTGCCCGCGCAGGACGTCCTCGCCGGGCGCGGTGGTCAGCTCGCCGAGATGGCGCACGCCCTCCTGCACGGTGCGCGCGGCGGGGCGCTGGCGCGTGTCGCGCAGGCGGGCCGCGCCCGCCGCCGCGATGTCGACGTCGCAGATGAGCAGGTCCTCGTCGAACTGCTTCGCGCGGGCGATCACGTCGCCCTCGTGGTCGACGACGAACGAGTGGCCGTCGAAGACGAGCTCGTCCTGGCCGCCGACGAGGCCGCAGAACGCGACGACGGCGAGGTTGTCGCGCGCGCGCTGGGCGATCATCTGCTCGCGCTGGCAGCCCTTGCCGACCTGGAACGGCGAGGCGGACAGGTTCACGATGAGCCGCGCGCCGGCGAGCGCCTCCTCGGTCAGCGGCGGCCCCGGCACCCAGATGTCCTCGCAGATCGTGAGGCCGACGGTCACCCCGTCGACGTCGAGCAGGGCGCCGCCTTCGCCGCGCTGGAAGTAGCGCAGCTCGTCGAAGACGCCGTAGTTGGGCAGGTTCACCTTGCGATAGACGCTCTGCACGCGGCCGTCGGCGAGGATCGCGGCGGCGTTGTAGACGTCGGCCCCGCGCTCGGGGAAGCCGACGATCGCCACGATGCCCTCGACGTCGGCGGCGATCCGCTCGACCGCGGCGCGCGCGTCGGCGAGGAAGTGCTCCTTGAGCAGGAGGTCCTCGGGCGGGTAGCCGGTGACCGCCAGCTCGGGGAACAGGACGAGCTGCGCGCCGGCCTCGCGGGCGCGCCCGAGGTGCTCGCGCACCTTGCGCTCGTTGCCGGCGATGTCGCCGACGGTCGAGTTGATCTGGGCCAGCGCGAGCCGCATGGCCTGCAGTATTCCCGCTCGGGTGCCGCGCGGTCGGCTCGCCGCGCGGGGCGAAGCCCGGGCCGCGGGCGCCGGCGTCGCCGCCGGCTCGGGCGACGGGGCCGGCCGATTCGCGCCGTTCGAGGCGTCGCCGACACAAGCTTCAACAACGCGTGTAATGTATGGGCACAGTGGGAAACAGGGACCGCAGATGAATCTCTCCGACCCCGACACCTTCGCCCGTGTCTACGACGAGCACGCCGGCGCGGTCTACGGCGCCGCGATGCGGGT
>JAXDHC010000280.1:0-4537 GCA_034664705.1 Solirubrobacteraceae bacterium | reverse complement strand
CGAAGACCGTGCCGCCGGACTTGGCCGTCAGGTCGACGCCATGGTCGAAGAACTGGCCGAACAGGGTGAACCACGAGTTGTACGGCGGCGAGAGGCCGACGTCGGTGGTCACGTTCGGGATGAAGAGCGTCTGCCCCGCGGGCGTGCAGCCCTCGGGCACGTTCGGGTTCTCCGAGGTGCACGGCACGACCTTCTCGCCGAGGAAGGTCCGGTGCGGGTTGCCGGCGGCCTGCACCGCGGCCGGGTTCGTCGAGGTCTGGTCGACGATCAGGTTGCTGATCGTGCGCGGCTGCGAGTCGATGACGGTGCCGGTCTTCGACTTGTACGTCGTCGGCCCGGCCGGGCCGGGGAAGCCGCTGCCGGCGACGTTGTCCTCGGCGTCGCGGAACTCCGCCTGCGTGAGGCGGGGGAACGTCTGGTCCACCGCGCCGAACGTGTTCTGGCCGGGCTGGAGGTTGTTCTCCGAGCCGTCGACCGTGCGCAGCCCGTACGGGAGCAGCGGGTTGGCGATCTGGAACTCGCCGGGGCCGACGAGCGGCGCGCCCGGCCCGCTCTCCGTGGTCGCGTGGTGCTCGGCGATCTTGATCTGCTTGAGGATGAACCGCAGATCGCCGGCGTTCAGCGTGAAGCCCTGGCCCGGCGGCGCGGGCGCGGCCTGTGCCCGGCCGGGACGGATCGAGGCCGCGGTGATGACCGCGACCTCGGCCAGCAGGAACAGCGCCGCCGTGACGGCCAAGGCCCGGTGCAGCGCGCCGGGCCATGTGCGGCGCGCGCCCGGAATGCGCTTACGGTTAACCGTAGGCATGGTGGAACCCCCATATCGAGTCTTACCCCCGAGCGCCGAGCCGGCGCTCACTGCGGCGACCATGTCGGCAGAAGATGTAGAGGTCGCTGTGACTTACATGAAGAACCGGTGAAGACCGGCGATCGTGCACGGTCCGCTCGTCAACGGTGCACGAACGTGCACGCCGACGTGCCGGTCCGGCCTGCGAATGTGTGACACAGCGCGTCGCGCGCGGCGACGTCTCGCCCGTGCCGGCGCGTCAGGCGCCGACGCGCTCGAGCTCGTCGCGCAGGCGCCGGATGGCGGGCCGCGCGGTCACCGCCGCGGGCCCGCGCGCGGACGGCGCGTCGGCGAGCGGCAGGAGCACGGTGAAGCAGGAGCCGCGGCCGGGCCGGCTGGAGACCTCGACGCGGCCGCCGTGGGCCAGCACGAGCTCCGACACGAGCGCGAGCCCGACGCCCGAGCCCTCGGCGGTGCGCTCGTGCGCCGCCGGCGCGCGCCAGAACCGGTCGAAGATCCGCCCGAGGTGCTCGGGCGCGATCCCGATGCCGGAGTCGGCCACCTCGATCGCCGCCTCCCGGCCGCGGACGTCGAGGCGGACGCACACCCGCCCGCCGGGGTCGGTGTAGCGCAGGGCGTTGGCGAGCAGGTTCTCGAGGACCTGCGACAGCCGATCCGGGTCGCCCCGCACCCACGCGGGCGCGACGCGCCGGCTCAGCGCGATCGATCGCGCGCGGGAGAGATCGCCGCACGCGTCCACGCGCGCGCGCACGATGGCGTCGAGGGCGATCGGCCGGCGATGCATCAGGAGCCCCGGGCCCTGCGCCTCGGCGAGCCGGTCCACGTCGTCGACGAGCCGGTGCAGCCGCCGCGCGTCGCCCGCCATCTGGGCGAGCACCGCCTGCTGGTCGCGGCCCAGCGCGTCCTGCAGCAGCTCGACACGGGCGAACACGCCGACCAGCGCGCTGCGCAGCTCATGGGTCACGTCGGCCGCCGTGGCGCGGCGCAGCTCGTCCTGGCGCCGGAGGGCGGCGGCCAGGCGGTCCATCGTCCGGGCGAGCCCCGCCATCTCCCGGCTGCCGCCCGAGCCCGTGGCGCGCGCCTCGATCTCGCCCGCCTCCATCCTCCGCGCGACCTCGGTGAGCCGGTGCAGCGGCCGCGCCATGCGCAGGGCGACGGCGAGCGCGACGAGCAGCGCGACGAGCCCGGCCAGCACGCCGGCCTGGAGCAGGACGTCGTCCACCTGGGACCGCAGGCGGCGGTCGAGGCGCCGGACCGCGCCGTCGACGCTCCCGTGGTGAGCCCGCATCGCGATGACGGTGCACACCCGCACGCCCCCGACGAGGACGGCGGCGCGCACCCCGCCGGGCGCCGCCGGCGCCGGCGAGCCCGGCACGGGCCGCTCGTGAGGGCCCAGGAACGCGACCTCGTCGCCGCGGGCGTGCGCGACCGTGCGCAGCGCGCGGACGGAGCGCTCGGACCAGCCGCCGGCCTCGAGGTACACCGCGGCCGCCATCTCGGCGGCGTTGGCGGCGGAGAACCGCAGGTCGCGCGCGGAGAAGTCCGTGAGCTCCGAGTCGACGGCGCGCGCGAACAGCAGGCCGGTGACCGCGACGCTCGTGAGCGCGATCGCCACCATCGCCATGAGCAGGTGCGCGCGGACGCCGAGCGGTCGCCAGCGGATCAGGACGGATCGACCCCCAGGCGGTACCCGACGCCGCGCACGGTCTCCACGCGACGCGGGCGCGCCGGGTCGACCTCGATCTTGCGGCGCAGGTTGCGCACGTGGACGTCCACCATGCGCTCGTCGCCGTCGAACTCGTAGCCCCGCAGCCGCTCGGCGATCTCGGCGCGCGAGTAGACGCGCCCGGGATACTGCGCCAGGACGCCGAGCAGGTCGAACTCGCTCGGCGTCACGTCGCGCGCCTCGCCGTCCACGCGCACCTCGTGGCGCACGCTGTCGAGCTCGAGGCGGCCGTCGTCGAACGCGCGGAGGTCGCGCCCGGCGAGCTCGCCGCCCGCGCGCCGCAGCAGCGCCTTGACGCGCGCCGCGAGCTCGCGCGGGCTGAACGGCTTGGCCAGGTAGTCGTCGGCGCCGAGGGTCAGGCCCTGCACGCGCTCCTCCGTGCCGCCCTTCGCGCTGAGGACGAGGATCGGCACCTTCGACCGGCGGCGGACCTCCTGGAGGACGGTCTCGCCGGCCATGTCGGGCAGGCGCAGGTCGAGGATGATCAGCGCCGGCCCGCGCGTGGCGCTCAGCGTGAGCCCGGCGCCGCCGTCGGAGGCGGCGTAGACGATGTAGCCGTCGCGCTCGAGGCAGTCGCCGGCCACCTGCTGGACCACCGGATCGTCGTCGATGATGAGAATTCGATCGCTCATGGGCACGTGACCAGCATCGAGGTCATGCCGGGTGCCCCGCGCGGCGCGCAGCGACGCACATCGACCCCACTCGTGCGCGTCCGTCGAACCCCTTCTTCACGACCCCGCGAGGACGCTCCCACCGCGCGGCGGGGATCGACAGAGTGGATCGTGCCGAATTGCGTGCGCGACTCCGCGACGGGGGTGCGGCGGACGAGCGTCGGCGCGGTGCACCGGCGGTCGCGGGGCCGCTTTGCTCAGCGTGTCTTGCGCGCCGATCCGCACCGGCGTAGGTTCGCGGCGACGGACCGAGCGGCCGCGAGCGATCCCGGAGGGACGGGGACATGGCGACACGGGTCGGGCACCTCCTGCTCTGCGCGGTGGTCGCCGCGCTCGTGGGCTGTGGCGGCGGGCGCTCCTCCACGGCGGACTCGAGCAACGCGCGCCCGGCGGCGACGCCGTCCTCCGCGCCGCGGGACGGGCCGGCCGGCGCCATCGACGGCTCGTTCGACGTCGGAGGACACGAGCTGTACCTGTCCTGCACGGGCACCCGGGCGCCCACCGTCGTGTACCTGCACGGCTTCGGTGGGAGCAGCACGAGCGCCGGCATCGTGCCGCGGCTGCTCGGCGATCGCCGGGTGTGCGTCTACGACCGCGCGAACGTCGGGCGCAGCGGCATGGTGCCCGGCCCGGTCACCGGCACGGATCACGTCAGGGACCTCCACGCGCTGCTCGGCGCCGCGAAGGTCCCCGGTCCGTACGTGCTGCTCGGCGCGTCGCTCGGCGGCCTGATCGCACAGATGTACGCCGCGACCCATCCGCGGGACGTCGCCGGCATGGTGCTGCTCGACGCCGTCCTGCCGGACGACCTCGACATCGATCGGCGCCTCGCGCCGAAGGACCAGCAGCCGAGTCCCGACGACTGGAGGAGCACGACGGAGTACTTCGACGTGGCGGGGACGCTCGAAGAGGCGAAGGGCCTCGCCGTCCGCCGGTCGCGGATCCCCGTGACCTACCTCGCCGCCGACCCGGTGCAGGTCCCGCCGGGATGGCCGGCGCGGCGGTTCAGGGCAGCGGTGCGCCGGGAGCAGCGCGCGTTCATCGGGCGGTTCCCGCGCGGGCGGCTGGTCGTCGTCGACGCCCCGCACTACATGGAGCCGGTGATCCCCGAGCGCATCGCGCGGGAGGTGCGACGCGTGGTGGCCGAGACGCGCCGCTCGTGACCGGGGCGGACGCCGCTAGGGCGGCGCGAGGCTGCCGTGCACGGTGTCGCCGCTGCGCTCGCGGTAGCCGTGGACCGCCAGCGCCGTCACGGTGCCGTGCTCGGCGGTGACCTCGTCGATCAGCGGCCACAGCTCGGCGAGCCGCTCCGGCCGGTCGATGCAGGTCGTGCAG
>JAXDHC010000279.1:0-4254 GCA_034664705.1 Solirubrobacteraceae bacterium | reverse complement strand
TCACGGTGACGGCGCCGCACGCCGTGAGCATCGCGACGATCGACAGGATCAGCGCGATCGTGGCGGTGGTGCCGTCCGCCGCGGCGACGACGCGTTCGACGCGCGTGGGCTGCCCGCGGCCGACGTTGTCGAGGATGCCCTGGACCTGGGCGGCGTTCGGGACGCTGTGGTCGCCCGCGGCGACCTTGTAGGCCGGCGGCGCGGTCTTGCCGGCCACGACCGGGACGCTGTGGTCGCCCGTCGTGACCTTGTAGGCGGGCGCGTCGCCGGCCCTGTCGCGGTTGACGGGCACGATGGGCTGCGCGAGAGCGGAGCCGGCGAACGCCCACGTCGCGGCGCACGTGGCGACGCCGAACGTCAGCAGACGGCTGAGAGAGGGAGCGTGCATGGTGGCCTCCTGGTGACCCCCGGCCCCCGCGCGTGAGCGGGGACCTTTCGATGACGCCACGCTATGGCCGCGCAGCGCCGCCCACAGCGCCATCCGGCACGCCGGCAGCGCGTCCTTTGGCACGTTCGCGCTGACGCGCCGTCAGCCCGCGTAGCGCCGCAGCGCCGGCAGGTCGAGCACGAGGACCCGGCGGCGATGGGTCTCCACCCAGCCGAGGTCGCGCAGGACCGCCATCGCCTTCGCCACGGACTCGCGCGAGGCGCCGGCCCAGCCGGCCAGCTCGTCCTGCGTGATGGCCAGGCCCGTGTCGACGCCGTCGGGCTCGGACGTGCCGAAGCGGTCGCAGAGCTCGACGAGGCAGCCGGCCACCCGGATCACCACGTCGTTGACGGCGGAGTCGACGCGCCGGCGGTCCGTCTCGCGCAGCCGCGCCGTGACCGAGCGCAGCAGGACGCGCCCGACGTTCGGCCGGTGGTCGAGCAGCGCACGGAAGGCGCTGCCGGAGATGGCGAGGACCTCCACGTCGTCGAGCGCCCGCACCGTCCCCGACCGCGGCTCGCCGTCGACGGCCGACAGCTCGCCCAGCAGCTCCCCCGGCCCGGGGAAGGCGAGGATCACCTCGCGCCCCTCCGTCACGATCGCGGTCTTCACGTGGCCGGACAGCAGGACGAGCACGCCGCCCGCGTCGTCGCCCTGGTGGAAGAGGGCGTCCCCGCGGCGGTAGCGCCGGATCGAGCCCAGCTGCTCCAGCTCCTCGCGCTCGGCGGGCTCCAGCTCACTGAGGAAGCCTCCGGCCACGGGGCGCGCGCCCCGCTAGGGGACCGACGCGGGCTCCGTCGCGGGCGCGGGCGCGGCGGGCGGGGCGTAGTCGAGCTCGGTGCCGCAGCGGGTGCACAGCGCGTCGTGCACGGGCACGACCTTCGTGCACGTCGGGCAGCGCCGGTGCGGCTCGTCGCGCTCGATGCGGTACAGCACGGCCGCGAGCAGCCCGACGAACGGCGGGATCGCCGAGATGAAGAACCAGAGCAGGAACGAGCTGCCCTTGATCCGGCCGACCGTGCCGCCGGCCAGGCCGAAGAAGAAGCAGATGACGTGGAACGCCATGGGCCCGTGGGGCGCCGCTCAGAAGAGCGTGCGGACCGCCCAGACGACGGCGATGATGGCCACCACGACGGCGACGAGCCACGCGATCCCCGTGACGATGCCGATGACGACCTTCAGCAGGAACCAGGCGGCCACGGCGAGGATCAACGCCGCGACCACGCGCATCACGATCGACGGGCCGGTCTTCTCTTCCATGCGACAAGGGTACGCCTCCCAGGGTGCTCGCGGGGCAGGCGGCCGGCGTCAGGCGCTCCGGCCCCACGACCGCGCGCCGACGTGGCGGGCGGCCGTGCGGTCGGCCAGCTGGACCCGGGCCAGGCGGTAGCGGCGCACCCGCGCGGCCGACGGATCACGGGGCGCCACCGTGTCCCGGCGCTCGACGAGCACGAGGCGGGCGGCTTCGGTGCGGGCTTCGAGGTTCATGGCAGCATCGTCGCGGGCGGGCCCCCCGACGGCCATCGCCCGTCTGTCCCCAATCGCCGGCCGGGCGCTGTCCCGGCGGTCGAGCGCGGCGTGGCGGCCGGGTCGACGCCTCAGGCGCCGTCGGGCCGCTCGAGCGCCTTCGCCGCGGCCACGGCGGCATCCAGCGCCGGGCGCACGGACCGGTCCAGGCGCCGGCGCACCCGCCACCGCGCTCCCGAGAAGGCGAGGTTCGCGACGGTGGCGAAGCCCTCCTCGTCGCTGCGCAGGGCCAGCAGCAGGTGGGCGATGCGATCGCCCGTCGGCAGGTCCGGATCATTCACGCGCACGCACCAGCACAGGACGCGCCGGCCGCCGTGACGCACGAGCAGCGCGCCGGCCGGCCCGACCAGCCACACGCCGAGGCGCCCGCGCTCGAGCACGAGGCCGCAGCGTGCGTGCAGCTCGCGCGCCTCGTGGCCGACGAGGTCGCCGAGCAGGCCGACCGAGGCCCGCTCGGCGTCGGCGGGCGCGCGCGGCGGCTTCGGGCGCACGACGTTGGCCCCGCGCTGGGCGTACAGCTCCGGGATCACCCAGGCGTGGGCGAAGCTCGCGAGGGTGACGGGGAGCGCGAGCGGCTGGACGGCGACCAGCGCCACCCCGGCCCCGAGGAACGGCACGACGTGCGCGACGGTCGTCGCCGTCCAGAGGGTGCCGGTGCGCGTGAGGCGGCGCTCGTCGACGCGCGGGCGCCAGTAGACCGCCTCGAGCTCCGGCAGCGGCTCGCAGGCCACGCCGCGACCCCGCGCTAGCCGCCGGAGATCGGCAGGCGCATGAACACGAGCTCGGCGTCGAGCGGCAGCTCGCGCACCTGCTCGGCCTGGCCCTCGCCGGTCGAGACCATCCCGAAGTAGCCGCGGTCCAGCTCGGCCCGGAAGGCGGCGACGGCCGCCTCGGTCGCCTCGGGATCGTCGGCCGTCCACTGCGCGAGCGTGGTGTGACCGCTGTGGTCCATGCGGATGAGACGGGACATGGGCACCTCCTGGGGCGGGACCGGTTTGGGGTCCCCGATGCTACGCCTGCCGGCCGGTTCCGTGGGCGGCTTCGAGCGGCTAGAGGCCGAGCTTGTCGCGCACGATCCGCGTGACCTCGCCGCCGTCGGCGCGGCCCTTGGTCTCCTTCATGACGAACCCGACGATGACGCCGATCGGCTTCATGTTGCCGGTCCTCAGCTTGTCCGCCACGTCGGGGTTGGCGTCGAGCGCGGCCTGCACGATGGGCTCGAGCGTCGCGCCGCCACCGATCGCGCCCAGGCCCTCGGCCTCGACGATCGCGCGCGGGTCGCCGCCCTCGGCGACCAGGCGGTCGAGGACCTGCTTCGCCGCGCCCTGGGTGACCTGGCGGCCGGTGACCATCCCGACGAGCGACGCGAGCGCGCCCGGCCGGACGTTCGACTCCGCCGGGTCCTCCACCTCGATGCGCGCGACCAGCTCGTTGAGCCAGTTCGCCAGCGGCTGGGGCTCCGGGGCGCCGTTGTCGCTCGTGCCGAGCGCGGCCTCGAAGAAGTCGCCCAGCTCGGCCCGCCAGGCGAGCTGGCGGGCGCTGTCGGCGCTCAGGCCCAGCTCGCGCTCGTAGCGCGCCGCGCGCGCCGCCGGCAGCTCGGGCAGCGCCCCCCGCGCCCGCTGCAGCATCTTCTCGGTGATCGTCACCGGGGTGAGGTCGGGCTCGGGGAAGTAGCGGTAGTCGTGCGCCTCCTCCTTGGAGCGCAGCGGCGTGAGCGTCTCGGTGCGCGGATCGAAGTGCAGCGTCTCCTGCACGACCTCCTCGCCCGCGCGCACGAGCGCCTCCTGGCGGGCGATCTCGGCCCGGATGCCCTTCTCCAGGAACCGGAAGGAGTTCATGTTCTTCAGCTCGGTCTTCGTCCCCAGCTCGCGGGCGCCCGCCGGGCGGATCGAGACGTTGGCGTCGCAGCGCAGCGAGCCCTCCTCCATGTTCACGTCGCTGACGCCGAGCTGGCGCAGCGTCGTGCGCAGCAGCCGCAGCCACTCGCCGCACTCGTCGGCCGAGCGCAGGTCGGGCTCGGTCACGATCTCGGCCAGCGGCGTGCCGCCACGGTTGAAGTCCACGATGCTCTGCGCGCTTCCGTGGATCCGCCCGCTCGCCCCCGCGTGGACGAGCTTCGCCGCGTCCTCCTCGAGGTGCACGCGATGGATGCGCACGTCGCCCAGTCGCCCGCCGCGGCACAGGGGCTCGTCGTACTGGCTGATCTGGTAGCCCTTGGGGAGGTCCGGATAGAAGTAGTTCTTGCGGTGGAAGATCGAGTCCGGCGCGAGCTCGCAGCCGAGCGCCATCCCGATCATCAG
>JAXDHC010000278.1:0-3781 GCA_034664705.1 Solirubrobacteraceae bacterium | reverse complement strand
TCACGAACACCCAGCTGCACTGGGACATCGTGCTCATCCCGATCGCCGTCGCGGTCATCGCCTTCCTGCTGGCGCGGACGAGCTTCGGCTTCCGCGTGCGGCTCGTGGGCGCCAGCGAGCCGGTCGCGCGCCACGCCGGCGTCTCGCCCGCGGGGGTCGGCAGCGGCGCCATCATCCTCTCCGGCGCGCTCGCCGGGCTCGCCGGCTCGTCGCTCGTCGTCGCCGGGCAGACCCCCGCGATGGGCGAGGACTTCGGCGCCTCCTACGGGTTCACCGGGATCGCCGTCGCGCTGCTGGCGCGCAACTCCGCCGTCGGCGTGCTGCCCGCCGCGCTCCTGTTCGCCGCGCTCGCCCAGGGCGGCGGCGTCATGGAGGGCACCGTCGGCGTGTCGTCCTCGCTCGTGGACTTCATCCAGGGGCTGATGATCGTGCTCGTGCTCGCCGCGACGACGATCCTGTACTTCGCGCGCCAGCGCCGCCGCGCCGCGCGGGGCGCCCCGCCCGCGCCGTCGCCCGGTCCCGAGGTGCACGTGGGGGCCGTCTCGTGAGCGCCGTCCTCGCCATCAGCCTCGCGCCGTTCGACGCCGACTGGCTCGCCGCGGCGCTCGTCCTCAGCACGCCGATCCTGCTCGCCGCGATCGGCGAGCTCGTCGCCGAGCGCGCCGGCGTCCTCAACGTCGGCCTCGAGGGCATGATGCTCGCGGGCGCGTTCTTCTCCTACCTCGTCGCCTGGCAGACCGACAGCATGGTCCTGGGCGTGGTGGCCGGCATCGCCGCCGGCGCGTTCTTCGCCGCGATCATGGCGCTGCTCTGCGTCGAGGCCGGCGCCGACCAGATCGTCTCCGGCGTCGGCATCAACCTCGCCGCGGTCGGGCTCACGGGCTATCTCTTCGACCAGATCTTCGGCAACCTCGGCCAGGAGATCGTGCCCCAGATCGGCAGCGCCGCGATCCCGGTGCTCGCGGACCTCGGCGCGGTGGGCGCGGCGATCTTCGACCACGACCCGATCCTCTACTTCGCCTTCCTGGTCGTCCCGGCGGTGTGGTTCCTGCTCTACCGCACGCGGTGGGGACTGGCCATCCGCGCGGCCGGCGAGATGCCGGCCGCCGCCGACACCGCCGGCATCAGCGTGCGGCGCGTGCGGTGGATGGCGACGCTCACGGCGGGCGCGTTCTCCGGCCTCGCGGGCGCCTACCTCGTCATCGTGCAGGTCGGCATCTTCAAGCAGCAGATGACCGGCGGGCGCGGCTTCCTCGCGCTCGTGGCGGTGATCTTCGGGCGCTGGCACCCGGTCGGCGTGCTCGCGGCCTGCCTGGTGCTCGGCGGCACCGACGCGCTGCAGCTGCGCCTCGCCGACGACGAGTCGGTGCCGAGCGTCGTGTGGGCGGTCATCGCGATCATCGCGGCGGTCTTCGTCCTCTACCAGCTGCTCGTCAACCGCGGGCGGCCGCGGCCGGTCGCCATCGCGCTGGTCTCGCTGGTCGGCGTGTCGAGCATCGTCCTGTTCGCGACCACGCCGACGGTCACGCTGCCCGACCAGCTGTGGCGGTCGCTGCCGTTCCTGCTCGCGCTCATCGTCCTGGCCGGCGCGCTCACGCGCTCGCACATGCCGGCCAAGCTGACCCTGCCCTACCGCAGGGGCGAGGGGTAGGGCGGGCATGAGCCGCGCGAAGGCACCGACGAACGGTCGGGGCCGGACCTTGGCCGCTCCGCGGGCCGTCGGCGCGCGCGTGCTGCGCCGCGAGGATCCGCGGCTGCTCACCGGCCGCGGGCGCTACGTCTCGGACGTCGCCCCGCCCGGCGCGCTGCACGCCGCGTTCCTCCGCAGCCCGCACGCCCACGCCCGGATCGATGGGATCGACACCGCGGCGGCGCGTGCGCTGCCTGGCGTGGTCGCCGTCCTGACCGCTGCCGACATGGCCGGCGTCGCGCGCCCGCTGCGGGCGCGGTCGGGCGGCCCGGGCTACCGGGAGTGCGACACGCCGGTGCTGGCCGCCGACCGGGTCCGCATGGCCGGCGAGCCCGTCGCGCTCGTCGTCGCCGACAGCCGCTACCGCGCCGAGGACGCCGCGGAGGCCGTGACCGTCGGCTGGTCGCCGCTGCCGGCGCTGATGGAGATCGACGACGCGCTCGCCGACGGCGCGCCGGCCATCCACGACGAGATCCCCGACAACCTGTTCAACCGCTTCGAGGACCGCACCGGCGACGGCGAGGCCGCCTTCGCGGCGGCCGCGCACGTCGTGGAGCTGGACGTCCACCAGCAGCGCTACGGCGCGGCTGCGATGGAGGGCCGCGTCGTCACCGCCGCCTACGACCCGGGCGACCGGGCGCTGACCGCCTGGCTCTCCACCCAGGTGCCGCACCTCGCCCGCACCGGCCTGGCGAAGCACCTCGGGCTGGGGGAGACGAAGGTCCGCGTCATCTCGCCCGACATGGGCGGCGGCTTCGGGCCGAAGTGCGTCCTCTACCCCGAGGACGTCGCGATCGCCGCGGCGTCGATGCTGCTCGGGCGGCCCGTGACGTGGGTGAGCGACCGCACCGAGGACCTGCTCTCGACGGTCCACGGGCGCGAGCAGCGCCACCGCATCCGGGCGGCGGCCGACGCCGACGGGCGCGTGCTCGCCGTCGCGGCGGAGATCCACGCCTCCAACGGCGCCTACGCGCCGTGGCCCTACACGGCCGCGCTCGACTCCGGCCAGGCGTCCGAGAACGTCACCGGCCCGTACGACATCCCGTGCTACGAGCGCCGCGTCCACGCCGTCGTCACGAACAAGGCGCCGATGGGGCCGTACCGCGGCGTGGGCCGCGTCATCGCGTGCCTGTCGATCGAGCGCGTCATGGACGAGCTCGCGGAGCGCGTCGGCGTCGACCGCCTCGAGATCCGGCGGCGCAACCTCATCCGCGAGCACCCGCACACCACGGCGACGGGGCTCGTCTACGAGAGCGGCGACTACCCGCGCCAGCTCGACATGCTCGAGGAGGCGATCGACTGGTCGCGCCTGGACGCCGAGAACGCCGCCGCGCGCGCCGGCGGCGTCCACCGCGGCCTCGGCGTGGCCGTCGCGGTCGAGCACTCGGCCTACGGACCGCAGGCGCTCGCCTCGCGGCGCATGGAGATGACGCTCGGCTACGACACCGCCGCGCTGCGCATGGAGCCCGACGGGCGCCTGCGCGTCGCGGTCGGCCTGCACAACCACGGCCAGGGCCACGAGACGACGATCGCGCAGATCGCCGCCGACGAGCTCGGCCTCGCCGTCGGCGACATCGACGTCGTCTACGGCGACACCGCCGTCGTGCCGTACGGGATGGGCACCTGGGCGAGCCGCAGCACCGTGTGCTGCGGCGGCGCCACCGTGCTCGCCGCGCGCGACATGCGCGAGCGGATCCTCGCGCTGGCCGCCGACATGCTCGAGGCCAGCCCGGGCGACCTCCTGCTGGCCGGCGGCTTCGCCGGCGTCAAGGGCAGCCGCTCGCGGCGCGTGCCCATCGCCGACGTCGCGCGGCGCGCCAACCACCAGCCCGACCTGCTGCCCGAGGGCGTCGAGCCCGGCCTCGAGGTCACGCGGCGCTACATGCCGCCCGATCCCGGGACGTTCTCCAGCGCGGCGCACGCCGCGCACGTGGAGGTCGACGTCGAGACCGGCGACGTGCGCGTGCTGCGCTACGTCGTCGTCGAGGACTGCGGCACGGTGGTCAACCCGATGATCGTCGACGGCCAGGTCCACGGCGGCGTCGCGCAGGGCATCGGCGGCGCGCTCTACGAGCACCTCGCCTACGACGC
>JAXDHC010000277.1:0-3664 GCA_034664705.1 Solirubrobacteraceae bacterium | reverse complement strand
CACCGGATCCAAAGACGGTCGATCAGCCGGAGCACACGCGATACGGGCGGCTCAACCAGAACGGTCAGTTCGCTCGGGCCGCTCAGCGCCACCGAGACAGAGGTGACAAGCCTGAGCTTGTTCACGTCTACGAAAAGATCAAGCCGAACATCTGGACCTTCAACGGCGTCTTTCGGCTCGTCGACGCATGGAAGGAGCCGAGTGACGGACGGCAGGTATTCAAGTTCAAGCTCGAGCTCGTGGATGACCCCGGAGCGGACCTTCGCGATGCTCCACAGGATCTCGAGCACAACCGCGTCATCCCGTCGGACGTCAAGCTCGCCGTGTGGAAGCGCGACCGCGGGCAGTGCGTGACGTGCGGCAGCGCCGACAACCTGCATTTCGACCACGTGCTGCCCTTTTCACGGGGCGGCTCGTCGCTTCTTACCGAGAACGTCCAGCTGCTCTGCGCGCGGCACAACCTGGCGAAATCGAACCGCATCGAATAGACGCGCCGCTCGACACGACGCGCTCCTCGTGCGCGCCACTCGGTCCCGCAGCTCGTTCACGGGCCGACACGGATCTCTAACCCGAGGTGCAGAGCCAACCTTGGCCCGGGACGTCGCCTCGGCCTAGATGTAGTACATCGCCGCGCCGGCCTCGGCGGCCTCGCGCTCCATGACGTCGGCGATGGTCGTCTTGCCGAGGACCTCGCGGGCGGCGGCGGCCGCGTCGGCGAAGATGCCGTCCGCGTCGCGGCCGAGCGGGCCGTCGAGGAGCTCGACGATCTCGAGGACGGTGATCTCGCCGGGGGCGCGGGCGAAGGAGTAGCCGCCCTTGACGCCGCGCTGGGAGCGCAGGACGCCGGCGCGGCGCAGGACGGCGAAGAGCTGCTCGAGGAACTGGACCGGGATGTCGCGGCGCTTGGCGAGGTCGCCGATCGGGACCGGCGCGCTGTCACCGGAGCGCGCGAGCTCCGCGAGGGCGCGGAGCGCGTACGGGCTCTTGGTCGTGATCGAGATCATCGGCCGAGCGCGATCCTAGGGCACCCGCCGGGCGGGACGATGTCCCGTAACCCCGGCGCGATGCGGCGGTTGTCCCGGGAAACGGGCGGGCGCCGAGGCGCCCGCGGCCGGCGCCGAGACGTTGCTCCTAGAGCCAGCCGCGCTCGGTGGCGATGAGGACGGCCTGGGCGCGGTCGACTGCGCCGAGCTTGCCGTAGATGTTGTGGAGATGCGTGCGCACCGTGCTCGTCGACAGCGAGAGCTCGTGGGCGATCTGCTTGTAGACCTTGCCCTCGGAGAGGCGCTTGAGCACCTCGACCTCGCGCGTCGACAGCGGGCACGGGTCGATCTGGCGCGTGCGGCCGACGGCCGGGTAGGGCAGGTCGTACATGACCGTGCGCAGCTCGGTCGGGCCGAGCCCGATGACGCGGGCGCACTTGAGCAGCTCGGTCGGCGAGACGGCGCTGCCCTGCGAGTAGTGGGCGAGCATGTCGGCGAGACGGACGAAGGCGGCCTCGCCCGTGGCGTCGTCGGCGTGGTGGCGCTCGATGACGGAGGCGATGCCCTTCGGCAGGCCCCACCGGCGGGCGAGGACGCCGCCGACGAGGGCGTGGTCGACGCCGAGCTCACGGCGCTCGCGGTGGATGCGCTCCTCCGGCGTGCGGGCGTTGCCGTGCACCTGGCCGGGATAGCCCGGATAGGCGTGCATCAGGACGAGCTTGCCGATGTCGTGCAGCAGCGCGGTGACCATGAGGCGGTCGCGATGCTCGTAGCCGGCCTCGGTCGCGAGGCGGTCGGCGGCGCGCTGCGTCGCGACGCCGTGCAGGCGGAAGCGCTCGGGCGCGGCGTCCCAGACGGAAGAGCGCTCGAAGAAGTCGAAGGTGCGCGCGCGGATGGCGAGCGTCTGGACGGCCTCGGGCGACAGCAGCTCGACGGCCTCGACGATGGACTCGACGCGGCCCCGGCTCTTGCCCTCGACCTGGTTGGCGAGGCGCAGCACGGAGATGACGAGCGCGACGTCGCTCTCGACGGCGGCGACGACCTCGCCGGCCGAGACGCGCTCGGCCGTGACCAGCCGCAGCAGGCGGTCACGCGACTCAGCGAGCGCCGGGAAGGCTTCGAGCGCCTCGAATGCGGCGGTCAGGCGGCGGCCATGGCCCTCGTTGTGGCGGCGCTGGACGCCGGCGGCATCGGGGTTCTGAGTGGTGATGGGCGTGACGGTGGCGGGGCGGCTCATGGGCAGTCGGAAGTCCTGGGGAGGGGTGGACAGTCCCTCTATCGGCAGGGATGGACGTTTGATTGAGCCCAATCCCGACTGCGCGGTTTCGCGGCAGCTTTTCAGGTCGTGAGGGCGGCGTCGATCCTGCGCAGGGACTCGTCCCGTCCGAGCACCTCGAGCGTCTCGAAGATGCCGGGCGAGATCGTCGTGCCGGCCAGCGCGACCCGCACGGGCTGGAAGACGTCCTTCGGCTTCGCGCCGCGCGTCTCGACGACGCCGCGCAGGGCCTCCTCGATCGCGGGCACCGCAAAGGGGTCGATCGCGGCCAGCGCCTCGCGCGCGTCGCGCAGCGCGGCGCGCCCGTCGTCCCCGAGCCACTTCTCGCGCGCCTTCGGGTCGTCGGCCGGCCCGTCGAAGATGAAGCCCGCCAGCGGCCAGAAGTCCGCCAGCGTCTGCATCTTCTCCTCGGAGATCGCCACGGCCGGCCGCAGGTTCCCGTCGCGGCCGAGGTAGCGCTCCAGGCGCTGCGTGAGCTCGTCGACGCCGAGCTCGCGGACGTAGCGGCCGTTCAGCCAGCGCAGCTTCTGCTCGTCGAAGCGGGCGGGGTTGCGCGAGACGCGCTCGATCCGGAAGCGCTTGACGAGCTCGTCGGTCGAGATGATCGTCTCGTCGTCGGTGTCGCCCCAGCCGAGGAGCGCGAGGTAGTTGCGCACCGCCTCGGGCAGGTAGCCGGCGTCGCGCAGCTCCTGCACCGACGCGGCCCCGTGGCGCTTGGAGAGCTTCTTGCCGTCGGGGCCGTGCAGGAGCGGCAGGTGCGCGTAGAGCGGCGGCTCCGCGCCCAGGGCCTCGAACACGAGCAGCTGCTTCGGCGTGTTCGAGAGGTGGTCCTCGCCGCGGACGACGTGGGTGATCCCGGCGTCGAGATCGTCGATCGCGACCGCGAAGTTGTAGAGGACGGTGCCGTCCGCGCGGGCGATCACGGGGTCGTCGAGGTGCACGTGCTGGAACGTCGTGTCGCCGCGGATGAGGTCGTGGACGACGGTCTCGCCCTCGTCGGGCACGCGCAGGCGCACCGCGCCCTCGGCCTCCGCCGCGCCGCGGAAGCCTCGGTCGGCGCCGTGCTCGGCCTTGTAGGCCTTGACGTCGTCGGCGGTCGCGGTCGAGTGGTAGGCGTGGCCGTCGGCGATCAGGCGCTCGAGCACCTCGCCGTGACGGTCGCTGCGGCTGACCTGCGAGATCGGGCCCTCGTCGTAGTCGATCTCGAGCCACTTCAGCGCGTCGAGGATCTGCTCGACGTTCTCGGGGGTCGAGCGTTCGCGGTCGGTATCTTCGATCCGCAGGACGAGGGTCCCGCCGGCGTGCCGCGCGAGGAGCCAGTTGTAGAGCGCGGTCCGCGCGCCGCCGATGTGCAGCGCGCCGGTCGGAGAAGGAGCGAAGCGAACCCGCATGGCCTGGGACAGTA
>JAXDHC010000276.1:0-9085 GCA_034664705.1 Solirubrobacteraceae bacterium | reverse complement strand
CAGTCGCTGCTGAAGAACCCCGACGCCAACGCGATGTACCTGCAGTACGACAACTACTCGCTCGGCGCCGGGCCGGGGCTGCGCGCGGCGGGCCGCGCGGGCAAGGTGCTCGTCGCGGTCGGCGAGGGGCAGGCGTCGACGATGGACGAGCTGCGCAGCGGGCAGCTCAAGGGCGTCGGCACCGGGATGCCGCAGAGCTGGGAGACCTATCACGCCGTCGACTCGCTGAACCGCCTGTTCGCCGGCGAGGAGCCGCAGCCGTCGGGGATCGGCCTCCAGGCCTTCGACAAGACCCACAACACCCCGCAGAGCGGTCGCTGGGAGCCGCCGGTCGACTACAAGGCGGCCTACAAGAAGGCGTGGGGCGTCGATAGGTGAGTGACGCCGCCGCTCCGCGCCTGGTGGTCGAGGGCCTCAGCCGGCGCTTCGGCGCGACGGTCGCCCTCGACGGCGTCGGCCTGGACCTGCGCGCCGGGGAGATCCATGCGCTCCTCGGCGCCAACGGGTCGGGGAAGTCGACCCTGATCAAGGTGCTGGCCGGCGTCGAGCAGGCGGACGCCGGCCGCGTCGTCCTCGGCGCGCGGGCCATGCCGGCCGCGGAGCTGACGCCCGCCGTCGCGCACGAGCACCACCTTCGCTTCCTGCACCAGCAGGACTCGACGTTCGGCCCGCTGAGCGTCGCCGAGAACCTCGCCGCGGGGACGGGCTACCCACGGCGGGCGGGCGGCGCGATCGACTGGCGCCGCCTGCGCGCCGAGACGGCCGGCACGCTCGAGCGCTTCGGCATCGACGCCGGCCCGGACGACCGGCTCGAGCGCCTGCGGCCCGTCACCCAGCAGATGGTCGCGATCGCGCGCCTGCTGCAGAGCCAGGACGACCGGCAGCACGGCATCCTCGTGCTCGACGAGCCGACCGCGGCGCTCGCGCGGCCCGAGGTCCGCGTGCTGCACGAGGCGCTTCGCCGCTACGCGGCGTCCGGGCAGGCGATCCTCTACGTGACCCATCGACTGGACGAGCTCTCCGGCTTCGCCGACCGTGCGACGGTGCTGCGCGAGGGCCGCGTCGCGGGGCGGCTCGACGGCGACGAGATCGAGCACGACCGGCTCGTCGAGCTGATCTCCGGGCCGCTGGGGGTGGCGGGCGCGCCGGCGACGCGCGTCGCGGCGGCGCGCGGCGGCGACGTGCGCCTGCGCGTCGAGGGGCTGCGCGGCGGCGCCGTCCGGAACGCCTCGCTGGCCGTGCGCGCCGGCGAGATCGTGGGCGTCGCCGGCCTCGTCGGCTCGGGGCGCTCGTCGCTGCTGGAGATGCTCTTCGGCACGCGGCGCCCGGAGGCCGGGGCGATCGCGCTCGACGGCGAGCCGCTGGCCTGGCGCGGCGGCCGGCCGCACGACGCGGCGGCCTACGTCCCCGAGGACCGCGTCCGCGGCGCGGCGTTCATGCCGCTGACGGTGACCGAGAACATCATGGCCGCCTCGACGACGCGCCACTGGCGCGGGCTGCGCCTGCGCCGCGGCGAGGAGGCGCGCTTCACCCGCGCGCTGATGCGCGAGCAGGGCATCACGGCCGCCGGCGAGCGCGTCGCGTTCCGGACGCTGTCGGGCGGCAACCAGCAGAAGGCGATCCTCGCGCGCTGGCTGATGCGCGAGCCGGCGGTGCTCCTCCTGGACGAGCCGACCCAGGGCGTCGACATCGGCGCGCGCGCGGCGATCCACGACATGGTCCGCGCCGCCGTCGCGCGCGGGGCGATCGCGCTCGTCGCGACGTCGGACGCCGAGGAGATGGCGATGCTCTGCGACCGCGCCGTGCTCCTGGTCCGCGGCGTCACGAGCGGCGAGGTCGCCGGCGACGAGTTGACGGCGGAGACGCTCGAGCGCCTCTCCTACGCGCAGACGACCGTGGAGGCGGGCACCCGTGGCTAGCGCCCCGATCGACGACGCGGTCGACGAGCGGCGCAGGCGGCGCGTCTCGCTGAGCGGGCGGCTGAACGACCGCGTCGAGGCCCTCGCGCTGCTCGGCCTCGCCGTGCTCGTCGCGCTCTTCTTCACGCTGCTCCCCGCGACGGGCGACACGTTCCCGACCGTGGCCAACTTCCAGGCGCTGTCCGGCAGCCAGGCCGTCCTCGCCGTGGCGACCCTCGCCGTCCTCGTTCCGCTGATCTGCGACGAGTTCGACCTGTCCGTCGGCGCGAACCTCGGCCTGGCCGGGATCCTCAGCGCGTCGGCCATGTCGTCGGGGGCGCCGCTCGTGCTCGGCATCGCGATCGCGATCGGGTCGGGGATGCTCGTCGGCGCGATCAACGGCGTGCTCGTCACGCGCGCGCACGTCAACGCGGTCGTGGTGACCCTCGGGGTCGCGACCATCATCCATGGCGTCGTCCAGGCCAAGACGAGCGGCAACTCGATCACCGAGGGCATCCCGGTCGGCCTGCTGGACCTCGGCAGCGGGACGTGGCTCGGGGTCCCGCGGATCCTGCTCGCCGCGCTCCTGGCCGCCGGCTTCCTCTACTACGTGCTGGCCCACACGCCGTACGGCCGGCGCCTGTACATGCTCGGCGCCAACCGGGAGGCCGCGAAGCTGGTCGGCCTGCGCACGGACCGCATGCTGTTCTCGACGTTCGTCATCGGCGGCGGCCTGGCCGGCCTCGCGGGGATCCTCCAGGTCGGCCGCGCCGGCTCGGCCGTGCCGAGCATCGGCGAGGCGTTCACGCTGCCCGCCTTCGCCGCGGCGTTCCTGAGCGCGGCGGCGATCCAGCCCGGTCGCTTCAACGTCTGGGGCGCGATCGTCGCGATCTCCTTCCTGACGATCATCAACGGCGGCCTGAACCTGGCCGGCGCCGAGAACTACATCGCGGACTTCGTCAACGGGACGGCGCTGATCATCGGCGTCGGGCTCGCCGTGTGGCTGCGCCGCCGGCGCCGGGCGGTGCCCAGGCGCGCGGCGGACGGGCCGGGCGCGCCGGTGGCCGAGCCCACCTGACCGGGCGGCGCGCTGCCGCGCCCCGGCCCCGCGGGTGCGAGAGGATCGCCCGCGGCGAACCTCGACGAAGGGATCAGGCGTGGCGAAGGACTTCTCCGAGTACCAGGTCGTCCGCGAGGACTTCGCGTTCGACGCGGCGCGGACGGCGGTGCTGGTCGTCGACATGCTCAACGACTTCTGCGAGCCGGGCGGCGTCATGGAGCTCCCGCCGGGGCGCGACCTGTACCCCGCGCTGCAGCGACTGCTCGCCACGGCGCGCGCCCGCGGCGTCCCGGTGGTCTGGGTCTGCGACGAGCACCCGTCCGAGCTCGATCGTGAGTTCGCGAAGCGGATCCCGCACTGCCTGGCGGGCACCTGGGGTGCGCAGGTCGTCGACGCGCTCGACGTCGAGCCCGGCGACTGGCGGATCCGCAAGCGGCGGTTCAGCGGCTTCTTCCAGACCGACCTCGACCTGCGCCTCCGCGAGCTCGGCGTCGAGCACGTCGTCGTCACCGGCGTCGTGACGAACATCTGCGTGCGCTCGACCGTCCACGACGCGTTCTTCCGCGGCTACGACGTCATCGTGCCGCGCGACTGCGTCGCCGCGACCGCCCCGCGCGAGCAGGACTCCACCCTGTGGGACATCGAGACGCACTTCGGCACGGTCTGCGCGCTGGAGGACGTGCTGGCGGTCGTCGCCACCGAGGCGCAGCCGGCGGGCGCCTGACCCGCGGCGTGTTGCGGGTTGTCCTCCCTTGACCCGCCCGATCGCGGTCGGGAAGAATCGCCGCGAGCGAAACCGATTTGGGCATCCGGGAGACCCGCGTCGGTCGGCATCGGGACGGAGGCGCAGTCATGAAGGTGAGCGAGTACGTCGGCTACGACGCCGTGGGGCTGGCCGGACTGCTCAGGGCCGGCGAGGTCACGGCGGCCGAGCTCGAGGCCGTGGCGCGGGAGGCGACCGAGCAGGTCGACGATGACGTCAACGGGCTCGTCGGGCCGCTCCTCGCGGACGCGCTGGACCACGCGCCGGACGGCGCCTTCGCCGGCGTCCCGTTCCTGCTCAAGGACGCGGGCGCCGTGGCGGCCGGCGTCCCCCACGAGATCGGCAGCCGGATGCTCGCGGGCTATGTGCCGCGCGAGGACAGCGAGATGGTCAAGCGCTTCAAACGCGCCGGGCTCGCGATCATCGGGCGCACGGCGACGCCGGAGTTCACCCTCCACTGGAACACCACCTCGGTCGCCAACGGCCCGACGCGGAACCCGTGGAACCTCGAGCGCGTCGTCGGCGGATCGTCGGGCGGCGCCGCCGCGCTCGTGGCCGCGGGCGCCGTGCCCATGGCGCACGGCAACGACGCCGGGGGCTCCATCCGGATGCCGGCGGGCTGCTGCGGCGCCGTCGGCCTCAAGCCGACCCGCGGGCGGCTGCCGGCCGAGCAGAGCGTCGTCGGCGACGAGCTCAACGTGGACTTCGCCGTGACCCGCACCGTTCGCGACTCGGCCGCGCTGCTCGACGCGCTGCACGGGCCGTCGCGCTGGTCGCGCTACGAGATCGCCGCGCCGGCCCGGCCGTACCTCGACGAGCTCGACCGCGACGTCGAGCCGCTGCGCGTCGGGTACCTCGACACGTCCGCGACGCCCGGGATCGACGCGTCGTGCACAGAGGCGGTCGCGGCGGTCGTGGCGCTGCTCGAGGGCGATGGCCACGACGTCGCCGCGGACGAGCCCGCCGCGCCCGACGACGAGGTCGCCCAGTACCCGCTCACCGCGATCTCGACCTACCTCGCCGCCTGGATCGACCGGATGGCCGCGCTGCACGGCGTGACCCCCTCGGCCGACAACCTCGAGTCCGTGATCTGGGCGACCTACCAGCTCGGGTCGCGGTTCACGGCGTCGGACTTCCGCCGGTCGTGGGAGAACCGCCTCGTCGCGATCAGCACCGTCCGCGAGTTCTTCGAGCGCTACGACCTGCTCGTCTCGCCCACGGTGGCGGGCCCGGCGCCGGCGCTCGACGGGGCGGTGACGCTCAACGACGACGTCGACGACCCGCTGGAGTGGAATGCGCGGATGGCGTCGTACATGCCGTTCACGTCGATCTTCAACGTCACCGGGCACCCGGCGATCAGCGTTCCCGTCGGCATGTCCGCGGACGGGCTGCCGGTCGGCGTCCAGCTCGTCGCCCCCTTCGGCCGCGAGGACCGGCTGCTGCGCCTCGCCCGCCGCCTCGAAACGGAGTTCGCATGGGAGGATCGCGTTCCGCGCATCCGGGCCGGAGCCAGCCGGCAGGCAGCCTAGAGCCGTCTCGAACGAGGAGATCACGATGAGAAGCACACGACGGATCGGCAGTCTCGCCTTGGCGGCGAGCGTCGCCGCACTCACGGTCGCCGCATGTGGCGGCAGCAGCGGCGACAGCGGGGGCAGCGGCGGCGGCGACGCCGCCGCCGACGCGCCGATCAAGATCGGCGTCCTGCTGGAGCTCACCGGGCCGGGCAGCGACTACGGCACGCGCGGCAAGGACATGATCGAGATGCTCGTCAAGGAGTACGGCGGCAAGATCGGCAACCACCCGATCCAGGTCACCTACGCCGACACGGCGACGACGCCGGCGACCGCCGTCACGAAGGTCCGCCAGCTCGTGCAGCGCAACAAGGTCGACGTGACCTACGGGCCGGTGTTCAGCGACGCCCAGGACGCGATCGCGCCGTACCTCGCCACGCAGAAGAAGCTCGCGATGGCGCCGATCGGGGCGAACTGGACGCTCAGCAAGTACAAGAACTGGGTCGTGTTCCCCGGCACGCTGGAGAGCTTCTGCGGACCGGGCGGGCAGGCGCTGCGTGACTCCGGGCACAGCACGATGACGACCATCGGCGCCGACTACGTCGCCGGGCACCAGTTCATCGACCCGATCGCGAAGTCCTTCAAGGACGGCGGCGGCCGCGTCGTCCAGCAGCAGTGGGCGCCGCTCGGCACCTCCGACTTCGGCTCGTACATCTCGTCGCTGAAGAAGTCCGACGTCCTGGCGGCGTGGACGATCATGCCCGACGAGCTGGCGATGATGCAGGCGTTCACGAAGTTCAAGAGCCGCTCGAACACCGACCTGTTCCTCTGCGAGGCCGAGAACGTCACCTCCGAGCAGCTCAAGGAGACCGGCGAGGGCATCCTCGGGACGACGGGGATGATCGGCTCCTACTCGCCGGACATCGACAACGCGGCCAACACGGCGTTCATCGCCAAGGTCAAGGAGACCTACAACCGCACCCCGGTGATCGGCGACGGGACGAACTACCTGCTGTTCAAGACGCTGCTCGAGGGGCTCAAGAAGACCGGCGGCGACGCGAGCCTCGACGTGCTGCGCCCCGCGATCCTCGGGCTGTCGCAGGACACGGTCGCCGGGCCGGTGTCGTGGTCCAAGAACGGCTTCGCGGTCGCCAACCGCTACCTCGCCACGGTCACCGACTCGGGCGGGAAGTACGTCTGGAAGACCGACAAGGTCTTCGAGAAGGTCCGCGACCCGCGCGACACCGAGTAGCGCGGGAGGCGGTGGCCCGGCCAGGCGATGGACCAGCTGATCCTCACGACGCTGAACGGGCTCGCGCTGGCGAGCATCCTGTTCATCGTCTCGGCCGGCCTGACGTTCACGTTCGGCGTGATGCGCATCCTCAACCTCGCCCACGGCGCGCTGTACATGGTCGGCGCGTACGTGGGGTGGGCGGTCGCGGTGAAGCAGGGGCTGGGCTTCGGCGTGGCCGTCGTGGCGGGCGGGCTGGCCGCGGCGGCCATCGGCGTGGTCATGGAGCGCGGGTTCCTGCGCCACCTCCACGGCGGCCTCAACGAGCAGACCGTCCTGACCTTCGGGGTCGTGCTCATCCTGACCAACCTCGCGCTGTGGATCTGGGGGCCCGACGCCAAGCCCGCGTTCTCCCCGCAGTTCCTCTCCGGGACGGCCGACGTCGGCGACGTCTCGTTCCCCACCGCGCGGCTCGGGCTCATCGTCACGGCGGCCGCCATCGCGGCGCTGCTGTGGACGATCGACAAGAAGACGCTGATCGGCGCGCGCGTCCGCGCCGGCCGCGACGACCGCGAGACGCTCGAGGCGCTCGGCGTGAACTTCGACCGCCTCGCGATGGGCCTGTTCGCGTTCGGCGCGCTGCTGGCGGGCGTCGGCGGCGTGCTCGGCGCCCAGGTGCTCGGCGCCAACCTCGGCCTGTCGTCGAGCATCCTGCTGCTGGCGGTCGCCGTGGTCGTGGTCGGCGGGCTGGGGTCGGTGGCCGGAGCGCTGCTGGGCGCCGTGATCGTCGGCCTGGTGCAGGCGATCGGGACGGGCTACTTCCCCGGGCTGGCGTCGTTCACCACGTACCTGCTCATGGTGCTCATCCTCGTCGTCCGGCCCACCGGGCTGCTCAAGGGCTCGGAGGTGTGAGCGCCGCGGTGGCCGACCGGCGCGGCGCGCCGGGATGGGCGAAGCGCGTCGCGCTGCTGGTGGCGTGCTGCGCCGCGCTCGCCGTGCTGCCGGCGGTCCTGCCCGACTACCTGCAGGACGTGATGACGAAGGCCCTCATCATGGGGATCTTCGCGATGAGCCTCGACCTGCTGCTGGGCTACACGGGGCTCTTCTCGCTCGGCCACGCCGCGTTCCTCGGGATGGGCGGCTACGCGGCCGGGATGCTCATGATCCGCTACGAGGTCCTGAACCTCTGGGCGGGGCTCGTCGCCGGCGTCGTCGTCGCGGCGATCGCCGCCCTCCTCTTCGGGCTGCTCGCGCTGCGCGTGCGGGGCGCCTACTTCCTGCTCGTGACGTTCGCCCTGGGGCAGCTCGCGGTGGCCGCGGCGCGCGACTGGGCGTACCTGTCGCCGGTCGGCAGCGGCACCGAGGGGCTCATCGGGATCGGCCTGCCGAGCTTCGGGTCGTCGCTGGACTCCTCGCTGACGACGTCGGACTTCTACCTCGTCACCGCCGTCGCGCTCGTCCTCTCGTTCCTGGCGCTGCGCCACCTGCTCACCACGCCGCTCGGGTACGCGCTGCAGGGCGTGCGGGAGAGCGAGCCGCGCATGCGCGCGCTGGGCTACAACACGTGGACGGTCAAGTACGTCGTGTACGTCGTCGGCGCCGCGTTCGCCGGGCTCGCGGGCGCGCTGCTCGCCTACAGCGACGGCATCGCGGTGCCGGACACGTTCGGCGTGAACACGTCGACGCTCGTGCTCCTCATGGTGCTGATCGGCGGCGCGGGCACGCTGTACGGGCCGGTGCTCGGGGCGATCCTGCTCGTGTTCGGCGAGTACTACGCGAGCTCGTCGGCGGCCGAGCGCTGGCCGCTGATCCTCGGCGCCCTCTTCGTCGTGACCGTCATGTTCGCGCGCCACGGCCTTGCGGTCGCGGTGGTGCAGCGGTGGCGGCGGCACGTCGCGCGCGACGGCGGCCGGCGCCCGCGCGTCGCCGAGCGGGACGAGCACTCCGGTGCCGAGGTCGATTCGCTCGGTCCGGTCGCGGCGCCCGTCCGCGCGGCCGGAGCGCCGTGGACGAGCACCGAGGTCGCGCTCGAGGTGGACGGCCTCGCGAAGCACTTCGGCGGCGTCCGCGCCGTGCAGGACGTCTCGCTGGCCGTCGGCAAGGGCGAGCGCCTCGCCGTCATCGGGACGAACGGGGCGGGCAAGTCGACGCTGTTCAAGCTGATCGCCGGCGACCTCGCGCCCACGCACGGGCGGGTGGCGCTCTTCGGCAGCGACATCACCGGCGCGCCGGTGCACCGGCGCGCGCGGCTCGGCATCGGGCGCTCGTTCCAGCTGACCTCGCTCTTCCCGCACATGACCGTGTGGACGAACGGCTGGCTGGCGGTGCAGGGCGTGCAGCCGTGGCGGATGCAGGCGACGCGGCGGGCGACGAGCCACTCCGACGCGGGCAGCCGCCTGGAGGGGCTGCTGTCGGACTGGGGGCTGTGGGAGCTCCGCGACGTGCCGGTCGCCGAGCTGGGCTACGGCGACCAGCGCCGCCTGGAGATCGTCGTGGCGCTCGCGTCCGATCCGCGCGTGCTGCTCATGGACGAGCCGACGGCGGGCCAGACCATGGAGGAGAGCCAGGCCCTCGCCCGCCACCTGCGCGCGTTGCCGCGCGACGTCACCGTCGTCGTGATCG